>RPQV01000012.1 GCA_003818595.1 Calditrichota bacterium | reverse complement strand
TGTTGTTGGCGTTGAAATCCGCTATAAACGTCCGGCAAAGTTTGCTGAATTGCTGGATATTCGAGGTGGATTTTCAGAGGTCAAACGAACCAGTTTTCGCATAAACTATGAGATCTTTAATGAAACCGTCGGCAGTACATGCGCGTTCGCCACTATGGATTTTGCATTTGTCAATTTCGACGGGAAAATCATCGCGATCCCGGCTCCGTTTCGTGATCAAGTACTGTCCGGAATATTGCCGAGTATGCAACAAAAGTGATTCGATCAATCAGAAAGCAAACATTTGCCCCGCCTAAAAAATCATAAATCGCTCCCTCCTCCGGGACGACGCATTCAGTTGGTGCGCGTCTTTACCAAAGCGGCGGTCGCTTCCCGAACCCAGGCCAGGCAATATATTTTGGACGGACGGGTGACAGTCAACGGCGTCGTCGTAAATCATATTCTTCATTGGGTTGATGTCGATCGAGATGATATTCGCTTCGACGGGCAATCCATAAAGCCCATCGAACAAAAGACCTATATTGTTGTGCATAAACCGGCCGGTTATATCACCACTCGAAGCGATTCGGAAAATCGTCCGACGGTTTACGATCTGCTTCCTGCATTTGAGACGTGGCTTTTCCCCGTCGGTCGATTGGACATGGACAGCGAAGGTTTACTGTTATTGACGAATGATGGGGCACTCGGAAATTGGCTGAAAGAGCCGGAACATAATATCAGCAAACGCTACAAAGTCCTGCTGGATCGCCCCATGTTGGAGAAACACCGAAAGCAGCTTGAGCAGGGAATTTTTCTCAAAATTTTCACCACCAAACCCTGTCGAATCAGGCGTATTGGTCCCGACCCCGAAGGATATTGGATGTCGATCATTCTCAGTGAAGGGAAAAATCGTCAGGTACGGCGCATGATGGAAGCTGTAGGGTACACTGTCATCCGACTGATTCGCACCCATATTGGGCCGTTGGCTCTAAATGAGTTGCCTGCGGGTCAATGGCGCGCGCTGTCCAGCCGCGAAGTAGAGGAATTACAGGAGATGCGTCGTGATTTTATGAAAAATCGTCCCCCACAAGATGCCATTTTAATTCATCTCCGGGGCCGCACCAAAAGCGTTTAATGCTCTGTTCTCCGGCTTTCAGGTTCCCGCACTCTGTGAGTTTGGATACATGATAACCGCTGCTTTTGATAAAGCCCCGGAGGTTATAAAAATAATCTCAATGATTATCGCTTTTTGAGATCCGGCTTTTTGGGCTCTGTGATGCCTCCTTTAGATTTTTTGGGAGGAACGATCACAATGTAAAAGCCGAACAATAAAAGGCCGATGAAAAAGATGGCTAATCCATAAAGCACAATATTTTCAATAAGCATTTTCATGGAAATACCTCGCTAAAGTTAAAATCTGAATTCACCAGGGATGATTGTTGTTCCAGAAATTAATTTTATGCGGGGCATTAGCGATCGGATGTGTATTGACTGACAGGAATTTTGAAAACGATCAAGGGATAATAAACAGGTTCGTACTGCAGGTGGGAATAATGGATGATCTCGCTCTTTAGACAACGATGGAGTATCACCTGATGATGCAGCACATACCTGAATTGGTTGAAAGAAAAAGAGGCTGGTGTTTTTTGGGGGATTACTTTGGATTCATTTTGCGATTCTTCAATCCAGACTGCTTTCGGGGTCATATCGGAATGAACAGAGATCAGGCTCAAAGGGCGACTGTAAACCAAAAGGGGCTGCAGGTTCAAGGCGAGCAAAAGACACAGTTCGACAATTTTTCCCAAGGCTCGGCTCATCGATGTCTCTGTTGTGGATGAAAAGTAAAAATGATATTCTCTTTAATAAAATCTTTATATATTATCAAGTACGGCTTTTCGATTCAAATATAGTATAAAAACATGCAAATAACAACAAAATCAAATCATCAACTTGTCAACAGCGTATGCGTATAATTCGAAAGGAAGCAAAATGAATCGCCGAGATTTTCTCGCCACTGCAGCAGTTGTCGGTGGCGCTTCAACCGTCCCTATACTTGCAGCGGATGAGACGCGTCAATTTTATCAGTTCATTCGTTTCGAGTCAGCCACCAATTTTCAGTTGAGCCGTCTGGAAAATTATCTTGATAAAGCGCTGATCCCGGTCAGCAACCGTCTGGGGATAGGCCCGATCGGCGTCTTTCGTCCTCGGTTCGGCGCCCATGGGTTGGATACGTTTGTCCTTCTGCCGCACGCTTCGTTTGCCTCGTTCGTCACATTTTGGGATCAGCTTGAAGATGATGCGTACTATCAGCAACAAAGCAGCGACCTCATCAATCCTGACGCTAAAAATCCGTTATTTTATCGTTATGAAACCACCGTCATGCATGCTTTCACGCATCTTCCTGTGTTGACGATTCCGGAGCACATCCGCGGGAAAAGCGGCAGATTCTATGAAATGCGCATCTATGAGAGCCACAGTGCGGCAAAAGCAAGACTGAAAATCGAGATGTTCAATCAAGGGGGAGAAATCGGGGTATTCAAACAGACCGGGTTGAATCCGGTGCTCTTTGGCGAAACCATTGCCGGACCCAAAATGCCGAATCTGATCTATATGCTGGGATTCGAAAATATGGAAGAGCAGACGAAAGCCTGGTCGACTTTTCGGGACAGTGAGGGCTGGGCGAAGATCAAAGACCTGCCCCGATATCAGGATACCGTTTCAGGAATAACCGATATCCTGCTCGCGCCGACATCCTGTTCGCAGATATGATATGGTTGAGCTGATTAACCGGAGAAATGGATACGGCTATGGCTCAATTTATTCATACCGCAGTGCCGTGACCGGATCCACGCTCGCCGCTTTGCGGGCTGGGAAGAATCCGGCGAGCAAGCCGATGAGCGTCAATATGGAGATTGAGGTGATGATCACAGCCGTGGAAAGCATCGGCCTGCCCAGGTATTGCATGGCGCTATCGCTTTTGATCGGGATCATCCACACCAGTTTGACGACGGTGATGGAAATCAGCAATCCCAGTCCGCCGCCGACAAAGGCGATCAGCAGCGATTCAAAGACAAACTGAAAAATGATGTGGCGACGCTTGGCGCCGACTGCCCGCTTGATGCCGATTTCCCGAGTGCGCTCTTTGGCCACGACGTACATGATGTTCGCCACTCCGACACCTGCGATCACCAGCGTCATGGCGCCGATCACGCCCAGAAATATATTCAACCCGGTAAAAACTTTGGCGCCCATTTTTTCCATCTCCACCATATCCCAGATCGAGATCGCCCGTTCATCAGCCGGATCAAATTGGTATTTGCGTCCCAGTATTTCTCTCGCTTGTTGTGTCACCTTTTTGGTGTCCAAGGGACTGCGGGTGTGAATCAATAATTCGTCCACATAACGATGGCCATAGAGCGCCCGAAATGTGGCGGCTGGAATGATGACGCGTCGGTCATCTGGGCCATTATTCATGGCGTTCTGCATTTTCTTTGGCATGGTGCCGATCACTGTAAACGGCAGGCCATCCAGCTGAATGACATCGCCGACCGGATTCGGGCGACCGCAAATTTCTTTGGCGATTTCCCCGCCTAAAAAGACCACCCGACGACGCTCGATCAGATCATTTTCATTGATAAAGCGACCTCCCGCGTCCGAGAACATGCGACGCAGGGTTTCAAATTCCGGCCAAACTCCCTCCATGTACGACCATGCAGCCTTGTCATCTTTGCGTACCTGTACCCCACGAGAATATCCCGGGTGCACTATGTCAATTTCCGGAATGCGTTCTTTTAATATCCAGGCATCTTCTTCTGTCAGAAAGATGCGCCTTCCTTCGGGCAGTCCCTTGAATTTCATCGAGGTTTGTCCGTCGTAAAGTCGAATGATCCGATCGCCTGCGTTGAGAAGACTTTCACGCATGCGGAAACCCAGTCCGGTGCCGAAAGCCATGAGCAAAATAATGGCCAGAGTGCCCCACGTGATCGCGATGGTGGTCAGGAAAGCTCTCAGCTTTTGTTTTTTTATATCTTGAAGAAATTCATTCAATAATAAAAATACATGCATAATGACCCACCTTATAATCCAAGGTTAATAACGCAGACACTCGACGACTTTGAGTCTCGACGCTTTGCGCGCCGGGAAATAACCGGCCAGAAAGCCTATGATCGATAAAATTGCAATAGAGGCGAAAGCAACCGCCCAGGAAAGTTGCGGGTGGCCGACATATTCTTCGATCGGCAACAACGAAATGAGTTTGATGAGCACCAACGCGAGGCAAAAGCCGACGCCGGCGCCGATCGAGATGATTAAAAATGCTTCGGTGAGGAATTGACTCATAATCATTCGTCGCTTGGCGCCGATGGAGCGTTTGATCCCAATCTCGAGTGTCCGCTCCTGTACGACGACATACATAATATTCGCCAGCCCGATTCCTCCGACGACAAGAGTGATGACGCCGATGAGTCCGAGAAACAGCTTGAAGCCCAAGGAGAAATAATAGATGAATTTATCCATTTCCGTGGTATCCCAAACACCCAATGCATTGCGGTCGGTGGGATCAAATTTGAAGCGTTTGCCCAGAACCTCGTAAATTCTGTTTTCAATCACTTTGTTGTGCGTGGGATCTTGAATTTTATATACCACATTGCTCAGGTATCGCCATCCGTAAAGTGATTCGAATGTCGTCAAGGGGATAAAGACCCGATCCTCGTCGCGATAGGCATAACTAGAGGGCTGCGTCTTTTTCTCGAGAACACCGATCACTTGAAAAGGAGTTTCCCCGATATAGACGTATTTGCCGACAGCGTCACCATTTTCGCCAAACAGCAGATTTCTGATCCCAAAGCCGAGGAACACCACCCGCCGTTTGTTTTCCATGTCCAAATCATTGAGCCATCGTCCCCCTTCGCGGGCAATGATATTGCGCATTGGTCCATATTCCGGCATCACGCCGGTGACCGGAGCTTTGGCAATGTGGTCGGCATAACGCGTGGGACGGTCATAATAGATATATTCACCGCTGATGGCCTCAAATTCGTTGATTTCCCGACGCAAAAGTTCCACATCATCAACTCGAAATCGAAGGTTTCGCCCGCGATTGTAGCCTTGCCAAGCCTTCGTGGTTGTTCCCGGCCATAGAATAGCGATGCCGTCGCCCATTCCATGCATGTTTTTTTTCATCGCTTTTTCCACCCCGTTGCCGAACGACAGCAGCAAAACCACCGTCATCGTCCCCCAGATGAGGCCAAAAAGGGTCATGAATGTGCGCGCACGATATTGTCGAAAATAGTGAAAAACCTCCCGCACTGTGTCTGCAAACTGATTCATCGAGATTCCTCAGATAATTTGCCGCACTTCTTTTTCCAGGACTTCCTGTCCCTCGTCCAATCCTTCGATGACCTCAATGGTGATCGCGTCACTCAAACCGGTTTTAATGATTCTTTTTTCCTTTTCGGTTTCTCCCTTGGGAATAAAAACATAACAGGAATCATTGCTAAAGGTGACGACTCTTTCAGGAATCGAAAGGACGCTGTCCCGCTGAGCGATGATGATATTGGCGTTTGCAGAATATCCCGCTCTTAGAACAGCTCCATCCGTGGCGGTGATTTGTATTTCAATGGGGAAAACTGTCTGGTTATCCTCTTTTTGTGCTTTAAGTGAAATTAATTTGACGATTCCCTTGATATTTTTGTTCGGCAGGGCGCCAATTTGCAGCTCAGCCGGTAAGCCTTCCTTGATTTTCCCGACATCGATTTCATCCACCGTGCCCTTGAACAATAGGTCTTTCATGTCAGCCATTCTCAACAGCTGGGTTCCCGGCTGATAGGAGGTCAGCGGAACCACGGGATCGCCAATATTAATTTGTTTTTCCAGAATGAATCCCGAGATGGGGGCTTTGACCACAGTTTCAATGTCGGTTTCCGCGATTCGGACTTTGCCGGTTTCAATCAGGTCAAGTTGTTCCTTGCTGATTTTATGGCGTATAACGGCCTCATCATACCGTCTCTCCAGAATTTCAAACTCTTGGTCTGAGATCAAGCCTTTGTCTTTCATCGTTTGGTTGCGATCCAGTTCTTTTTTCAAGGTCAGCGTTTCGATTTCACTGATTTCTAAATTCCTTTTCGATTGCGCTAATTCCAGAGGAGTTGGATCCGGATTAATCTCAACGACGATAGTGCCTTTTTCAACATAATCACCTGCTTCGACAAATAATCTTCCGACGACTCCCGAAACCTTGGCTTTCACCGCGATTTCATTGAGAGGTTCGATGGATCCAACAGCGAGCGCTTTTTCAACGATGGTTTTTCGTTCCACTTTCACCGTTTTGCGATCTTTTTCATCCGGCTTTTTTGACTTGGCGGTGACAAATCCAATGCCGACGACGGCCAATACCACGATCAGAGCGCCTATTCCAATTAATTTTTTCTTTGATTTGCGTTTCATGAATATCGATCCTCCGCTTACTTGTGCCGGTAATTGAGTCAATGAGCATCTCGGGCGGATATACGAACGAATGAAGGTATTGTTACAGGGAGGGAGGTGGAAGAAAAAAGCCCTCTAAAAGAGGGCTCTATTATTATCCGAGGTATTTACGCAATGGATCCAGTCGAGAGCGATGTCGCAATCGACGTAACGCTTTTTCTTTTATTTGTCGGACGCGTTCACGCGTCAATTCGAAATATTCGCCGATCTCCTCCAGCGTCAAGGGTCGATCGCCGTCGAGACCAAAGTAGAGTTTGACGATTTCCGCTTCGCGCGGTTTGAGCGTGCCGAGAACTTTTTCAATTTCTTCGCGCAGTGAATCGCGCATCAGCTGACCATCCGGAGGATCGTATCGGTCGCTTTCAAGGACGTCCAATAGACTGTTTCCTTCATCTTCTTTAAACGGTTCGTCTAAAGAAAGATGTCGCGCCGAGGTTTTAATCACATCCGCCACATCAAAGGAGGTCATTTCCATTTTATCGGCGATTTCTCCCATACTGGGCTCTCGGCCGAATTCCTTTTCCAGCTCTTCCAGGGCACGTCCGACTTTATTGATGGCGCCGACGCGGTTGAGCGGCAGGCGAACAACGCGGGATTGCTCCGCCAATGCCTGCAAAATGGACTGACGAATCCACCAAACTGCATAGGAGATGAATTTGAATCCGCGAGTTTCATCGAATCGCTGCGCGGCTTTGATAAGTCCAAGATTACCTTCGCTGATCAGATCCTGCAAAGGCAGTCCTTGTCCCTGGTATTCTTTGGCAACACTGATAACAAACCGAAGATTTGACTTGACCAGCTCTTCCAGCGCCTCATTACTGCCTTGATGAATTCGGCAGGCCAATTCGATCTCTCTTTCCGGAGGCAAAGGCGAAAAATTGCCGATCTCTTCGAGATATTTCTCGATCGATTCTTTGGTTCGTACTTCTTTTTGTTTTTTCGCTTTTTTATTCATTTACGATTTGAACAAAATCCCTTAAGAGTGCTTTCAGCCTTGATCTATTCCGCTTATCTTTTAAACTGTTAGAACAGATGTCTGCCGTCAAAATGGCAATTGAGAAATGATTTGTACAAAATGCGGCTAATAAAAATTAGGCATCTGATAATATAACCAATGATTAGCAAATAATCAAGTTATCTTTATATTCAATGCATTTGATGTTCTTATTACAAAAAAGTTCCACAAATTATTTCCCAAAAATCACCTTTTTTATGACTAATTTTGCGCTTTCCAGCTCTTCATCACCGACGTTCAGATGAGTGACGAATCGGACGCGCGTGGTGGAAATCGGCAATGCCAAAATACCGGCGTCCGCCAGTTGACGACAGAACTTGGCCGCATTGAGAGGCAAGTCGGCAATGACAATATTGGTTTGGGTGGCCGTAAGATCAACGCTGACGCCGAGATTCACCAAAAACTCTGCCAGTTCCCGTGCCCGACGGTGATCTTCCTCCAGCCGCTGAACGTGATGCTCCACAGCATAGAGAGCTGCTGCGGCAAGAACTCCAGCCTGCCTCATGCCGCCGCCAACCATTTTTCGATAACGATGCGCGCGCTCAATAAATTCCGCTCCGCCGCAAAGTATCGACCCGACCGGCGCGCCCAAACCTTTGGAAAAGCAGAGCGAAATCGAATCAATGGGACGGCACCAATCAACAATGGCAATTCCGGTGGCTATATGCGCATTCCACAATCGGGCGCCATCTAAATGCATCCGTAGGGAATACTCGTCCGCAAGACGGCGCAAATTCATGATGTGCTCAAAAGGGAATATAGCGCCGCCGGCACGATTGTGCGTATTTTCGATCTCAATGAGCGCTGTGCGCGGATTATGGTGATCACTCGAGCGTATCACCGGTTTAACCTGATCGGCGGTGATCACTCCCCGCTCACCTTTCAGCGGATGAAGCTGTACGCCGGAGAGCATTGCCGGGGCGCCACCCTCAAAATTAAAAATATGACATCCGTATTCACAAATCACTTCATCGCCAGGCTGAGTGTGCGCTTTGATGGCGATTTGATTGCTCATGGTGCCGCTGGGTACAAATAGAGCAGCTTCTTTGCCGGTCAGCTGACATATTCGCTGCTGAAGCTCATTGATGGTCGGATCCTCACCAAATACATCATCGCCAACCGGCGCGCTTGCCATATATCGTCGCATTTCCGGAGTTGGGAGGGTGACTGTATCGCTGCGCAAATCGATTCGCATATTTTTGATGCTTTCCAATTTAATCACAATAACCAACCGTGGTCGAGTATTTCCTCTGTTTTATTCAAGATAGACCTTATCCGTCAAGGTAATTTCCTTTTCCAATACTTGGGTCGTGGCTGGGCTGATTCCACCCGGCTGTGCTCCGCCGACTGAAATTTTAAAAATACCCGGTTCGATCACCAGCCGACCCTCTGCATTGACCATCGCCAACTGTTCCGGCTGAATGACAAAGGAAACTTGTCTATTTTCACCCGGCGAGAGGTGTACTCTTTTAAAACCCTGCAAAGAGCGTAAAGGCGTCGGCACAGAAGCCGAAACGTCAGACACGTATAATTGGACTACCTCTTCTCCGGGTGAGTCGCCGCTGTTTTTGACATCAACTGAAACGTGAATGGGATCGTATCCTGCGGCGGTCTCGGGTAATTGAAAATCGCGGTACTCAAAAGTGGTATAGCTCAGACCATAACCAAAGGGATACAGCGGTTCTCCATCAAAAAAACGATAGGTGAACTCTTCCATGTCATACTCTTCGAATGGCGGCAGTTGCGCAACGGATTGATAAAAAGTAACCGGCAGTCTGCCGGATGGATTATAATCGCCGAAAAGAGCATCAGCAATCGCTGTGCCCGCTGCCTGACCAGGGTACCATGCCTCGACGATCGCCGGGATATGCTGATGTGCCCAATTGATGCTCACGGCTGAGCCATTTAAAAGAACCAAAATTGTCGGCTTGCCCAGGGAAGTGATGAACTCTATGAATTCCTGCTGTTTCTTGGGCAGATCCAATGTCAAGCGGTCACCGCCTTTAAAACCGGCTACATCAACCCGCATCTCTTCGCCTTCGAGACGCGGCGATAATCCCATGCACAATACCACGGCGTCTGCCTGGGAAACGGCTGCTGCTGCCTGGCTTTTAAGGTCCTGCGGCGGCGGCGCCCACAGCAATCGCATCCGAGCGTCGCCATAATAATCGAAAAAATCGATTCTTATTGCATATTCACGACCTGCCTGCAAATTCAGCTTATGATACACTTTGTCAGAACCATGGACATTGTTGTACGATACTATTTGTTTATCCTCGAAATAAAAACGAAAAGCATTATGACCCTCAGCACCGATAAAATAATCCCCGTCCACAGGCGGAATCAATTTTCCGCTCCAGCGTACGCTGAACTGATCTGCATCCATTCCCGCGATCGGGGCGCCATCCCACCAATTGACGTCTATTTGGGGATCGATGTTCGTGGCAATTGGTTCGCCCGAAAATTGCAGATTGTCAAAAAACTCGGCTCTTAATCCCGGCAAACCGTCGGGAGACTTGAACGCAGAGGCGGGAATGGTTTCGAATACCGGCAAATTATCCGCCCATTCACACCCGAGCGCATACACCACTCTCTCTGCCCCCAGTTTGTTTTCGATTCCCTGGAGCGGCGTGACAGGATTCGATGGGATGCCGTTATAATTGCCCAAAAGCACTTGAGCATCATTTGCGTTTGGACCAATCACGGCGATCTTGCCGATTTGTTTGCTCAATGGCAGAATATGATTCTCGTTTTTAAGAAGAACGATTGACTTTCTTGCGGTCTCCAAGGCCAGCGCCTGATGTTCTTTTGAATCGACAACTGTGTAGGGGATGCGGGAATAGGGGACCTGAGCCTCCTCATCAAACATCCCTAATTTCATACGCGCACGGAACAAACGCCTCACTGCGATGTCGATATCAGATTCATCGAGGAGTCCCAGCTCCACCGCTTTTACCAACGCACGGTAGGTGTTGCCGCAGTTCAAATCTGTGCCCGAACGCACCGCGAGAGCGGCAGCTTCCTCGGGTGTTTCGACAACCTTATGAAAACGAAAAATATCGTCAATCGCGCCACAATCGGAAACGACGTATCCTTCGAATCCCCAATCACCACGCAAAATACCATTCAGCAGGTGATCACTGCCGCAGCAGACTTGACCATTCACTCGATTATAGGCACACATGACCGAATAGGGATGCGCTTCCAACACAGCCGTGCGAAAGTGGGGAAGGTAGGTCATCCGCAAATCGCGATTGTTAACAACGGCATCAAAGCGATGCCGGTCGGGCTCTGGGCCGCTGTGAACGACATAATGTTTGACAGTGGCGATGGCTTTTAAATAGCGGGGATCGTTACCCTGAATACCTTTAATGAATTGGACCGCCAATTGGCCGGTCAGATAAGGATCTTCACCATAGGTTTCCATGCCCCGTCCCCAGCGCGGATCGCGGAAAAGATTAATATTCGGCGTCCAGAAGGTGAGACCTTGATAGATGCCGCGTTTTCCTTGGCTGACAAAGCGGTGGTGCTTTGCTCTTGCTTCATCCGAGATCGCGACTGCGACTCGATAGATCAAATCGCTGTCCCAGGTTGCCGCCATGCCGATGGCCTGCGGGAAAACTGTCGCTAAACCCGAGCGCGCGACGCCATGAAGACATTCATTCCACCAGTCATACTGGGGAATCCCCAGGCGTTCAATCGCCGGAGCGCTGTTCATCATCTGATCCACTTTCTCCTGCAGCGTCATGGTTTTAATTAAAGTGTCCAGGCGAACCTCTATGTCCCAATGAGAATTGAACCAAGGAAAAGCTGCTTCGGATGCAACTTGCTGCGATGAGCTGCTGCTGGTGGACAAGAAAATACAGGTGGTTAAAAGAGCTAAAAAATTTCTCAACATATGAGCGGCCTTTTCAGTTAATGAATTATACGGGGGTCTTACAGCTTTTGGATTAACGTGTCATCAATGGCGAAAATGACGTCTGCCGGTGAATACCATGGCCATTCCGTGTTCATTCGCCGCTTCGATCACTAGATCGTCACGAACAGAGCCGCCGGGTTCAATGACCGCCTTGGCGCCGGCTTTTGCGGCCGCGTCTATACCGTCACGAAAGGGGAAAAAAGCATCAGAAATCATTACTGATCCCGAAATATCAAGTCCAGCCTCAGCTGCTTTGGTCACCGCAAGACGTGAAGAATCCACTCTCGACATCTGACCTGCGCCGACACCCAGGGTCTGGTTTGCGTTGACATAAATGACCGCATTACTTTTCACCCATTTGGCGACTTTCCAGCCGAACCGCATCCCCGCCCATTCGGCTTCCGTCGGCGCCCGTTTGCTGACAACCTTCCACTCTGCTTCATTAACCGGCATCAAATCCATGTCCTGAACCAGAAAACCTCCCTCGACAGCTTTGATTTCCATGCCTTTTTGCGGAGGGTGAGATTCAGGCCACAACATCAGCCTGATATTCTTTTTCTGTGTCAGTACCGCAAGGGCTTCCGATGAAAAGGCGGGTGCGACCACCACTTCGGTGAAAATCTCGCTGATGAGATTCGCCGCTGTCCGATCAATCTCCCGATTCGCGGCCACGATACCGCCATACGCGGACACCTTGTCCGTTGTCAGGGCTAATGAATAGGCTTGTGCCACATCCGGTGCGATCGCTGCCCCGCAGGGATTACTGTGCTTGACGATGACGACTGCGGGTTGTTCGAATTCAAGCGCCAGCCCGATGGCAGCGCTCATATCCATGATGTTGTTGTAAGAGAGTTCTTTTCCGTGGAGCTGTTTGGCCGCGACAGCTCCTGCAGGGGGCCGTTGTGCGTCGGCATAAAAAGCCGCGCGCTGGTGCGGATTTTCGCCATAACGAAGATCCTGGACTTTTTTAAGATGAAGACGAAAAAGGCTGGGTAGTTCGCTGTTTTCTTGTTGAGAGCCCAGGTAACCATAGATTGCGCTATCGTATTGAGAGGTACGAGTAAACGCCGCCAAAGCCAATTCTCGGCGCAGGGCAGCGGTAACCGCGCCTTGATTCTCACTCATATCTGATATGACGGCTGAGTATTGCGAAGGATCAGTGACGACGGCGACGTAGGGGAAATTTTTGGCGGCGGCACGAATCATCGTTGGCCCACCGATATCGATATTTTCCAGGGCCGTGGACAGCGTCACCCGGGGATCGGCGACCGTTTTTTCGAAAGGATAAAGATTGACAACCACCATGTCTATGGGAGCAATTTGATGCGAGGTTAGCTCGGCCAACTGTTCCTCTGTGCGTTTGGCCAAGATGCCGCCATGAATAAACGGATGCAGCGTTTTGACGCGTCCGCCCAATATTTCAGGAAAGCGGGTAATCTCTGAAACTTTGGTGACCGGAAGACCATTATCCTTGAGCAGCGAATAAGTTCCACCGGTTGAGATCACGGTTACACCTTGTTCGACCAAAAACTGAACCAGTTCGAGTATACCTGTTTTATCATAGACGCTCACCAGGGCTCTTGAAATTTTGACATTTTCGCTCACAATCAATCCCTCATGTTTAATTGACCATCTTGCATTGTTATGGTTGTTTTTCGAATTCCGGGGGCAAAATTTTTGTTCGTCTTCCGTCCAGTCGCACGCGTCCCTCGGCAAACAGTTGTATCGCCTCAGCGTATATTTGATGCTCTTCTTTCAAAATACGGGCAGCCAGCGTTTCCGCGGTATCCTCCTCCAGCACCGGCACACTACGCTGCATGACCGGCGCTCCGGTATCGTATTGCGCGTCGACCAAATGTACGGTAACGCCGCTCACCTTGCAGCCGAAAGCCAAGACCGCCTCATGGACAAAATGGCCGTATAACCCTTGGCCGCCAAAAGAAGGCAACAGGGCTGGATGAATGTTCAGCATCCGACCCTGAAACGTACGCACGATGGAAACGGGTATTTTCTTCATATAACCTGCGAGAATCACCAATTCGGTTTGCGAATCGGCCAGCGCAGTGAGGAGGGCATTTTCATAGGTCTGGTCGTCATTGAATTGTTTGCGGGAAATGTGCATCGCCGGTATTCCATGTTGCCTGGCAATATCGAGCGCGCCGGCGTCGGAATTGTTGCTGAGCACGAGGACCACCTGGGCATCCAGTTTTCCGGTATCAATTTTTTCGAGAATTGCGGCCAAATTGGAACCGCGGCCCGAAGCAAAAGCGGCAAGTCGCAACGGCACACGACGTCTCATACGACTCCTGACTCCAGTTGAACAATTTTTCCATTGTCTGCATCCATGCGGATGCGAACACCAAACGGCAGTGTATATTTATCGGAAATATGACCATAAGGGAAACCGCCAATTACGGGAACATTCAAAGGTCCAAGATAATCCGTCACCATTTCATCAAATTCAATCGGATTGACGTTTTGATCAGGATGAATGGCCTTGAATTGGCCTAAAATGACGCCTTTCACGGTCTCAAAAACGCCTGCATTAACCAGCTGTGAAAAATATCGATCAATTTTATACAGTTCTTCACCCACATCTTCGAGAATCAGGATGGCATTTTTCAGATTGGGGAAAAACGGCGTACCCAGCAGTGACACGAGCACAGAGAGACATCCTCCCAGGAGACGTCCTTCCGCCCTGCCGGAGAAATAACGCCCGAGTGCCGGAAACTGATTGTCGGTTTTATATTTATCAACCTTGCCTTCTCTGATCTGTCTCCACAGGGAGGATTCAGTCAGGGGTGTTAAACGATCACCCAATTCGACCGCTACCATGGGGCCGGAGAAAGTGATGAGACCGATCTGCTGAAACAATGCCATTTGCAGTGCCGTGACGTCACTAAAGCCGACGATAATCTTGGGTGCGAGTCTGGCTGCCTCATAATCAATGCGACTGAGAATGCGCGTGATTCCATAACCACCGCGGGCGCAAAAAAGAGCCTTGATTTCCGGATCGCGGAGCATGCTGTTGAGATCATCAGCGCGCTCTCCATCATTGCCGGCAAGATATCCGGTTTGTCGTCTGAGAGAGCTTCCCTCGACCACGCGATATCCTTGCTGACGGAGATAATTCAATCCATGTTCAAGACGCTGCAATCGCGAGGCATCCAATGAACCTGCCGGAGAAATGACCGCAACGGCATCTCCCGGTCGCAGCCGCGATGGTTTTAGCAACTGCTTTTTTCTGCTAGTATTTTGCGTATCTCTGAATTTCGTAGATGGATACCGGATATGTAAACTCATAATCGCCGAATCCGCTCCGGTCATAGAATTCGAACTGACGATTAATGGCATAATACTGCCAAATCTGATAAGGTTTTGATCCTGACGGATAATCGTTGCGAATGATTTCGTCGGGTGGTCCCAAAATAATGAAAACCATCCCCCGATCAGTCTTCCAACCTTCACGGCCCATCACCCCAAACGTTCCATTCGCGACATTTACCAGGGTGTAATATGATTCCATCGCTTCGTTATAGTCAGTTCCGGGTGAGGGATCTCTTTTCGCCCAAAACTGAAGAAACTCTTCTCGTTGTTTTTCTTTGGAGGTTTTTTTAAGCTTTTTCCATTCCACATTTGAGGCAATTAACTGCAACTGTTGAATGGCTGTATGTAAATCTTTGGTCGAGCGAGGTAATCCGGGTAATCGAATATAAAACTTGTCCTCGAGCCGGGCGGATTTTCCATCGGCCTTTACATCGATTTGCAGACGAAAAGAATCGTGCGTCAGACTGTCCACTGGTAAATCAATGGCAACACCGGTTCGTTCATCCATTAATGGAACCAGCAATTTTTTTTCAAGTTTATATTCGCTGTTTTCACCTTCGATCCGATAAGTGATTTCAGCGCTCGCTCCAGGAAGTTTTGAATAAATTTCAAAATAGGCTGATGAAGGGGATTGAAGTCCCTTGGTGGGACTGGTTACATCCGGCTGAATACTTCGGATCACACCATTTTCAATCTCTACGCGCCGAGCATAGGTCACGCCTGCGAGAGAAAGCTCTGATGTTGACCAGTTGTCAACTTTGATCTTTTCTTCAATCGATGAAGTGGTTCGAGTGGACAAGTCTTCGAAGGTGATGGAAATTTTATAATTTCCCGGTTCTAATTCGAAATAATTACGCGAAAGCCGGACGTCGCTGCGGCTGTTCGTCTGTTCATAACTGTTGACACTGACGGTTTCCTTCCAGGTTTTGCCGTCTATCTGATCGTCCCCTTTAAATATGATGGCAGAAATTTCGAAAGCAGCCTCAAAAATGCTGTCTTTTTTAATGAACTGCAGGTCGTCATACACCGTTTGGACAAACACGTCCAGCCGTCCCCGATCCAGATGCTCCTTGTCAGCATATACTGCAGTATCAAAATAAATCGGCGTCATGGCGTCGGCGGCCATGATGCAGCCAACGCCGCTCAACATCGTGGCTGTAATCAGGAGCAATGCATTTTTCATTTTTTATTTCTACTCCCTTTATTTCGTGATCCGATAGAGTGATGATCGGCTGCAGATGATTTTTAATTGTCCAATTCACCGATCAAATCAAACATCTCTGAACCCGTGATGCGAACCTGATAAAATTCACCTTGTAGAACATTTCCGCCCAGGAGAATATTGCCGTCAATTTCCGGAGCACTCCACCGGCTATGGCCTAATGCCCGGTTGTTTTCAAAATCAATTTCATCGACGAGAACTTGAATGGAATTGCCGATGATTCGGTCATTTTTTTCTGCGACAATCTCTCCTTGGATGCGCATAATTTCCCGCTGGCGCTCGAGCTTGACCTCTTCCGGTATATTATCCTTCAACTTGAACGCCGGGGTTCCCTCCTCGCGGGAATAAGTGAAAACACCCAGATGGTCAAATTGAACGTGTTCGATAAAGTCGATCAATTGCAGGAAATCCTGATCGGTTTCGCCCGGGAATCCCGTGATGATTGACGTACGGAGCGCCAAACCTGGAATGTGCCTGCGAATGTTGTCCAATAATTGCTCAATCTGCGCCCGCGTCACTTTGCGCCCCATTCGGCTCAATAAAGAATCCGATATATGCTGTATGGGGATGTCTGCATAGGGAGCCACCTTCTCCAAAGACGCCATCGTATCAATTAGCGCATCGCTCCAATGCGCTGGATGGGTGTATAAGAGTCTGATCCAACTTAATCCTTCGACGCCATCGAGCTGCTGCAATAGCCGGGACAGATTCATGCCGTTATTGAGATCATGACCAAAAAATGTTGTATCCTGGGCAATAATCAGCAATTCTTTGACTCCCCTTTCCACCAGGGATACGGCTTCGGCAACGATCTCTTCACTTGTGCGACTTGTATAACCTCCCTTGATGAGAGGGATTGCACAGTAGGTGCAACGATTATCGCAACCATCGGCAATTCTCAAATAAGCATAATGCGGCGGAGTGAGCAGCAGGCGATCGGATGCAGGATTTTTTCTGATTTTCAAAAATTCCTGGATTTCCTGAATTGTATTTTGGATCAAAGTCGATGGGAAGAACTTGTCTACTTCGGGAATCAAAGTGATAAGCTCATTCTGATAACGTTGCGGCAGACATCCGGAGACCAATACTTTGAGATGCTCGTTCTTTTTTCGGCTCTGCAGCATGTCGAATATGGCGTCAATGGATTCACGCTTGGCGCTTTCAATAAAGGCGCACGTATTGATGATCACCACATCCGCATTTTCAACATTTGGGGTGATTTCGACGCTCAGTCCACCGAGAATGGTTTCAAGATCCACCTGATTTTTGGGACAACCGAGGTTGATGAAAGCTGTTTTCATTGAAACAAAGCCTCGACAAAGGCTTGAGCGTCGAACGTCGCCAAATCTTCTATCTTTTCGCCAATGCCGACAAAACGGACGGGTAACCCCAACTCTTTGATGATGGGAATGACAATACCGCCCTTGGCGGTGCCGTCAAGTTTAGTCAGGACAATTCCGGTCACCCGAACGGTTTGAAGAAACTGTTTAGCCTGCGACAGGCCATTTTGACCGGTGGTTGCATCAAGGACGAGGAAAACCTCGTGCGGAGCTCCGGGCAGCAATTTGGACAAAACTTTGTGAATTTTCGTCAGTTCCGCCATCAGATTGGATTTGGTGTGCAGGCGTCCGGCGGTATCCACCAGCAGTATGTCGATATTTCGGGCGATGGCGGCCTGGAGCGCATCATAGGCGACTGCTGCCGGGTCGGCGCCGGGTTGGTTATGCACAATCTCGACTCCGGCTCGATTTGCCCAAATGGTCAACTGATCTGTGGCGGCAGCCCGGAAGGTGTCCGCTGCAGCAAGCAGTACCCTGGCCCCATTTTGTTGATAATAATTCGCCAATTTTCCAATAGTGGTGGTTTTCCCGGTACCGTTAACCCCCACGATGCTGACAACCAGGGGTTTTGCGGTGATTTCATCATCCGATAATGGCGTTGTCTGCTGAAGCAGAGTGACAAGTTCCTGTTTGAGTATGGCAATCACTTGCTGTTCGTCGAGGACGTCTTCTCTGCGCAGGCGAACGCGCAAATCTTCCATGATGATCTGCACCGTCCCAACACCGATGTCGCTGAGTATAAGAAGCTCTTCCAGTTCATCCAGCACATTTTCATCAATCCGTCTGCCTTTTATTACCTGGGCAATGCCGCTGATAAGGCCTGCTTTTGTTTTGGCCAGACCTTGGGCTAATTTTGAAAAGACCTTTATCACGAGGGGATCCTGTTTTCACGTCGAGTCGATTTTTTGCGGGGGATGTCGTGCGAATATTTTTTAGTGTATCCAACCAGTGTCAGAGGCACCATCAACAACGAAATATACATCAAAGCTGTTTTGACGTAGGGTATGTTAATGGTGAAGGAAATGATCACCAAGGCGAAAAGTGTTGAGGTCCATTTACCCAGCTTGTTGGATTCAACCACCAGGCGACGCTTGGAAATGACGAATGTACCGCCGAGAAGCAGAAACAAATCTCTAAAAATCACGATAAAGACGTACCAATAGGGTAATCCCTTGGCCGATGCCAATACCAGCATCGCAGTATCGACGCTCAACTTGTCGATGAGGGGATCCAACATTCGTCCGACATTGGATTTTTTGTTGAGTTTGCGGGCATAATAGCCATCGAGAAAGTCCGTCAGACACGCCAACGCCATCAATATAATCGCAATAAAATCCCCGCCGCGCGTTTGCATATTAAGTGCAATCAGGATGAACGGCAGAAAGATCAATCTCAGAACAGTGAAAAAATTCGGAAGGGCGAATTTATTCTCGTCTTCACGAATGATCTGAATTAATCCGGCTCGTTTCATAAACACCTACTCACGTAAAAACCTTCACTGCGTCCAGGATCAGCGACGGTTTTTTGATCAATGCAGATCGGAACAGGGTAAGCATCGTCCGATGATGCAACGGAACACTCAAACCTGCCTGGGCTATTGCATCCAATTCGTCGTCAGTTAATTTATATATATAATTTTTCAATTTATAGAAAATTTGATGGTTTTTCCCTTCGGCTTTATGCCACAGCCGGGGATAGTCCTTCAATGCTTTTGAGCTGACATCCCCTTTGGCCAGGGCCTTGGCCGCTACTTGTCCGGCGATTTTACCGGCAGTCATCGCTGTGATGATGCCGCCTCCGGTTATCGGATTCACCTGGTGCGCTGCATCTCCAACCAGCAGGAAACCGTCTGCCGTGAGTGGAGATATTGTTTTATCGCAGGGGACGCCGCCGATGACGGTGGTGAGGACGGAAGCATCGGGAAAATGATCCGACATAAATTCCTGCAGATATGTCAGCGGCGCCTTGTGTCGTGCGGCTTCACCGGAAATGCCGAGGCCGACATTGGCGAGTCCATCACCCTTGGGGAATATCCACAGATAACCTTCAGGGGCAATGCGGGAGGAGAAATAGAGATGCAAATGCTCCTGCGACACATTGATGCCGCGCGCGGTGAATTGTGCGCAGGTTTCCATGTCGCACAATTTGGTGCGGGTATCAATCCCTGCCCATCGGCCGACACGCGATTCGACGCCGTCTGCGCCGACGACCAGTCTGGCGCGCACGGAGTGGCTTTTCCCCATGCTGGTAAACTGAACGCCGCTGATGCGATTTTGATCGAACAAGAGACGATGAACGTAGGCTTTGGTTAATACAGTTGCTCCTGCTTTCTCCGCCAATTGAGCCAAATCATAATCAAATACTCGTCGATTGAGAATATGGCCGGTTTGATTAAATTCGA
Organism: Calditrichota bacterium; assembly: GCA_003818595.1. GTDB lineage: Bacteria > Zhuqueibacterota > Zhuqueibacteria > Residuimicrobiales > Krinioviventaceae > Fontimicrobium. The sequence goes on along the minus strand of RPQV01000012.1, from coordinate 52 downwards.
GATCGATCTGGAAGCCTGAAGGCGAGTGGAACATCACTTTGGATACAGAATG
>RPQV01000011.1 GCA_003818595.1 Calditrichota bacterium | reverse complement strand
CGATCAGCAAAGTCATATTGAATTGGGCGAAAGTGTATGGAAAAGAATATAAACTCGAAATCTCCGACACCGAAGACGGCCCGTGGACTGAATGTGCGTATGTGGCTGATAATCCCGGTGCAGGTTTGATCACTCACGAATTTCCACCGCAAACCGGCCGCCATGTCCGGATGTACGGCATGACCAGCAGCGGCGGCGGATTTTCGTTATACGAGATGGCCGTCTATGGTGAAGCAGTCGTCGCGGTCGAGACGAGGCCGGAAAATGAAATTGGGCAACCGGATCTTCCGAACCTGGAACAAAATTATCCCAATCCATTCAATTCCGCAACCGTCATCAACTACTTTCTGCCGCATTCGGCACCCGCTCGCTTGACGATTTTTAATTTGGCAGGGCAAAAAGTCGCCACCCTGGCGGACGGCATGCACCAAGCCGGCATGCACTCGATTCAATGGCATGCTGAAAACCAAACCAGCGGCCTTTATTTCTATCAACTGGAAACGGACGATCTGAAGGTTGTCAAAAAATTATTGCTGCAAAGATAGGATGTCTCCTTATTCGGATGGAAAGAGTCGAATAGGTTGTGCCATGTTCATTCTTTTCCGCTTCAAAGGGCGTTTACAGACCCATTAAATGCAACTTGATCACCGTTCCGGCCGTAAAACAATACGGCTATATCACATTTGAGGAATCGGATCATGAAAAAGCTTTTCCTGTTTACGGTCATTTTCCTGTATACCCTGCCGCTCTTTGCCGGAAAGCAAGGAACGTCGGCCATGGGCATCAAATTGACCACGCCCCAAATAGTCTCCCTCTCCCTTTCCTTCTATCCCTATCATGCCTGGCTGGTACAATTTGAACCCGGAATAGGAGGCGGAAAGCTGAATATCGGACTTGGAGGGAATTATGGTTATACCATTGGGGCTGCACTCAAGATGTCGATTCTGCAGACCTGGCTGTTTCCCATGGGAGGAACCGAGAGAAACCAGACCTATGTCGGAGGCGAATTTGAGTGGATGTTTAAAGGAGTCAATTTTAATATCGGATTATTTGGTCATATCGCCGGCGCCAATCCCACGCGGGACATGATTTTCTCTGCCGGATTGGGCGTGGGATTTTGAAAGATGCGTGTGCATGAATTTGCCAAAAAATCACACGCAAAGCCGCAAAGAGACGCAAAGGAGGGTTTTGGTAATTTGTCTGCGAATTTTGATTGCGCACTGATGATGAAAATTTGGATGATTGAAAGCAAAGGAACGCAGAGTTTTTTGTGTTTATTGGCGCCAAACTCTTTGTCATAGACTGATTTATTTCTGGTTCTTCCTCGCACGAGACCTAAAGAGACGAAGAAAAAATCTACTATTTTGTCTCCGTGCCTCCGTGCGATGTCAATCTTTGCGGTCTTCGCATCGAGAACATTCCGAAGAAATTTCACAAAGCGCATATGCCACTGAAAAGTGGACACATTGAAAGGAGCGAATTAAATGAATCACAAAACTCCGAATGACCAAATTAATTTTGCCGAGGCGCCTTTGAATCGTCGGGAATTCAACCAAAAGCTGGCGATCATGGCGGGCAGCGCCGCCGCCGCACAACTTTTGTGGAAGGCGCGCGATCTCAGAGCGGACATCATCGCCGAAGATGATCCCCGACTTGCTGCCGAGAACGTGACCTATCCGGGTGAAACCGGCGACATACGCGCATATTTGGCCAAACCGGCGGGAGAACAGAAACTGCCGGCCGTGATCGTCATTCACGAAAACAGGGGATTGCAGCCCCACATTAGGGATGTCGCCCGACGCATGGCGTTGGAGGGATTTTTGGCTCTGGCGCCGGATGCGCTTTCGCCTTTGGGAGGCACACCGGAAAATGAGGATGATGCGCGCACCAAAATAGGCGAGCTTGATCGTGCCGCGACGGTCAAGAATTTCGTCGCTGCGGTTCAATACTTGAAAACCAACCCTCTCACAACCGGCAAAGTCGGGTGCACCGGATTCTGCTGGGGTGGAGCGATGACCAATCAGGTCGCCGTTCATGCGCCTGATTTGCTGGCTGCCGTGCCCTATTATGGCGGTCAACCGGCGATTGAGGATGTGCCGAAAATCAAAGCCTCTCTCCTGCTGCACTACGCAGGTGATGACGAACGCATCAACGCCGGCATACCGGCATTCGAGGCAGCGTTGATCGCGGCCAAGATCGAGTACAAGATTTTTATCTATGACGGCGCCAAACACGCGTTCAACAATGATGCGAATCCTGCTCGATATCACAAGGAGGCTGCCGAGCTTGCCTGGCAGCGAACAGTGGCCTTTTTTAAAGAAAAATTATTGACCTGATCGGTTCATTGACATTCGAGGTCATTTACTGTTCAGGATCGGTGCAAACAGCAGTTCTTATATTTTAATCCGCTGCCGCAGGGACAGGGTTCATTGCGGCCTATTTTCAGTGGCGCCTGTTCCTGGGTTGCGATATGCTCTCTTTTGCTTAGATTGTGCAGTCGCCATTGGGCAGCGACCTCGGCAATAAAGGGTCGGCAATGGCTGAAAAAGAGTTTATAGCCGGCACACAGGTAATTGAGTCCGGGTTCACCGTTCGCAGTCAGTAAAAAGCGATCTTTGGGGCAGCCGCCGTTGCACTGGCTTATAAATTCGCATCTGCGGCATTCCTGCGGCAGAGTGTCGCGTTTCGCGCGCCCAAACTCTTTTTGTGCCGGGCTATCCAAAAGGTCTGCCAGCGAGGTATCCCGAATATTGCCCAACCGATGGCGATCATCGACATAGTGATCGCACGCGTAAAAATCCCCATTGCATTCAACAACCGGCACACCGCCGCACGTCTCTTTGAAAATGCACAGCGTATGGTCTTGGCCAAACGCGCTCCGAGCCGCTTCTTCGAAAATCTGCACTTTCATCCTGGAAATATCCCGGGTCACCCATTCATCAAAGATCGTGCACAGAAACTCACCATAGGCAAGCGCCGGCGCCGTTCGACTACTGACATGGCCCGCCGCGGTTATGCGTTCGACCAACGGCAGAAAAGTCACATATCGAGCGTTGAGTCCTTTAAAATATTCATAAATCCTGAGCGGGTGCTGTACATTATCGGCATTGACGACGCAGAGGATTTCGCATGAAACGCCGAATCTCTGTAAAAGCTCATAACCGCGCATAGTCAACGAATGAGTGGATTTCTGGTTCTTACTCACCCGAAAAATGTCGTGCAGTTCAGCCGGACCATCCAGGCTGATGCCGACGAAGAATCCTTCTGTAGCGAGAAAACGACACCACGCCTCATCCAGGAGAGTTCCATTGGTCTGCATTCCATTCACAATGCGCCGATTCAGGGGCTGGTGTTTGTGCTGCAATTCCACAATTTTTTGAAAATAATCAAGCCCCAGAATAGTCGGTTCGCCGCCGTGCCAGGAAAAAGTGATGATCGGTTCGGTTGAGGCATTGATGTGTTGAATGATGTATGTTTCCAACAGGTGATCGGGCATCTGGAGCGAAGCACCATCCGCAGAGAGCGGTTCTTTGTCTAAATAATAGCAGTAGTGACAACCCAAATTGCAGCGGGCGCCCGCAGGTTTGGCAAAAATCTGGAATTCGCGCGATTCACGCACCATATTAACGATTTTGATTTGAAATCAACGGCTCAATGATTAACTTTTATTTCTATGACGAGTAGGAGACACACCTTTAGTAGGCGTGAATTTTAACTCTTTCTCTGTGTAAGATAGCAACAAGGTGTTGATAAAAGCAATCATTTTCAAACATTCAGCTTAAAGGAGAATGACATGGATCAACAGAAAGCCAAATTGGGAGGGATTTTGTTTTTGCTGGCAGGCGCCTTATTTTTAATTGCCTCAGCACTTGGAAAACGACCCACCTTTTTAGTTTTGGGTTGCGCTTTCTTTGTCATCGGCCTCGGCTTTATTCGAAAAACGAAAGCTCAAAGATGAATATCCGATCAATCTTTCCATTCAAATGTTTCATTTGCTGATTCAGGAGAAAAAATATGCAGGCAGTCTTGATGGTGGCCGGCAAAAGTACCCGCACCTATCCATTGACCCTCACACGTCCCAAGCCGTTATTACCATTGCTCAACCGACCATTGATATATCACAGTCTGGATCAACTGGTGGGCATTTTTGATCAAGTGATCCTGATCACCGGATATCGCAGCGAAATGATTCAAGCCGAATTGGGGACAGAGTATCGCGGCATGAAGATCATCTATCAGGAGCAAAAAGAGCAGCTGGGAACCGGCCATGCGGTCCTGCAGGCTAAACCTCACATCAAGGACAAATTTGTGGCGATGAACGGCGATGATCTGTTTGCCCATGAGGATATTAAGAGGCTTGTGCAATTATCTTATGGCGCTCTGGCGAAACGCGTGTCTAATCCCGAATTGTATGGCGTCTATGAGGTCGATGATCAGTATCGAGCTTATAATCTGGTGGAAAAACCGAAAGAATATCTGGGCGATTTGGTCAATATAGGCTGTTATGTGCTGCAGGCAGATTTTTTTGAAGAGCTGGAACAGACTCCTCTGAGCGAAAGGGGTGAGATTGAAATCACTTCTGCAGTCCTAAATGTCGCGCGCCGACAGACTTTTCAGGTTCTTCCCATTCAGGAATTTTGGCTGCCGACAGGATTTGCCTGGGATCTTTTGCAGCACCAGGAATTCTTGATGCGCACCCATCAATTCAGCAGCAGAGGATCAATAGAAGAAGGTGCTGTCCTCAAGGGAAATGTGGAAGTGGGGGAAAATACAGTGGTAAAATCAGGAGCGTACATCGAGGGGCCGGTGGTAATTGGAACAAACTGCATCATTGGTCCCAATTGTTATATACGTCCCTGCACATCCATCGGCGACGGCTGCGTCATCGGCGCTGCTGTGGAAATCAAAAACTCGATTATATTCCCTCGTTGCCGTATCCAGCATCAAAGCTATATCGGTGATTCGATCCTCGGCGAGGCCTGCAACATCGGCGGCGGCACCATAACGGCGAACCATCGGCATGATTCGGGATCGATTCATTCCACGATCAAAGGAAAGCTGGTAGACACCAAGAGAGAAAAACTGGGAGCGATTTTAGCCGATCAGGTGCAAACCGGAATCCACACCAGCTTTTTACCGGGTCGGAAGTGTTGGCCGGGAATCTGCACTCGTCCCGGCGAGATCGTAAAATCCGATCTGATCCCGGACGGCAGCGGGTGGGATTAGAATGCTGAGCAGTTTAATGGTCGGGCGGTCTGCACGATCGGAAATACTCTGAAAATACAAAGGCGGGAAGGGTGAGGAGATGGATCGGCGGGAATCAATAACGAATCGCGAGGCTGGTGGCGACGCCGAATCCTTTTGAAGTCTCGGACGTGATGCCATGAAAGGTTCGAGCCGCCAAATCCCAGCAGAAATTATTAATTTTGATGCCAAAACCGCCGGAAAATTGATTGCCGAAATTGCCGCCGACGGACACGCCGCTGCGGACATAAAAAAACGGGGCAACTGCGAGTTCAGCGCCCGCTAAAATGCGCAGGCTGTTTGATGACAGCGATGAACGTTCAAAGCCGTTTTCAATTTCAAAATTTAAATTAAAATTGTTTCCAAAGGGCATGGACAGGCCGAAATTCAAAATACTCGGCAGTCTGGTCGAAAACGAGTTGAGCATACGGCTTGAATCCGCAGTGACAAACAATGAGTCAATAGAACCGCCATTTTCCAAAAAAGCTTCAATATTGTTTTTATCGATTTGAAAATCATAGTTGAGAGCCTTGGCCTGAACATTCCAGATCATTTCCGAGAGTGAATTATGAAGGACGAAAGAGACCGTCCAATCATTCACCAATTCAAAAGAGAGGGCGGAAGTGACCGAGAATCCATTGCCGCCTTCAGCATAATTCATCGATAAATGTCCAAGCCCCTCAATCGCCGCGGCAGTGGTCTGGGTGTAAAATTCGGATGCCGTCACCCGCGCATATGAAAATCCATGCAGATATCGCACCATCAGGCCGAAGGCCATGGCATTGATCGCTGTCTGTTCGAATTTAAAACTCTTTCCAAAAGCCGCGCCGACCGCTGCTGCGGTGATGCCGTCTCCTTTGATGGGATTGAATTTATAAACACGATTGAGCTCATTTCCCATCAGCACCAATTCAAATATTTCGCGGGAAAAGTAACTGGAATAATTGCTGAATCCCCGAATGCCGAAAGCGAACGAGCCGATGCCGATGCTGAAGCCCTGAATTTTTGCGTTAGAGTTGATATTCAAACCACTTGAGGGAATCTCATCAAGGATTTCATCGATCTCATCCGCATCCAGGTAGGTACCCACATATTTTTGATACATCAAGTGCGAAAGAGTATTATTGGAGAGTTCTGCACCCAGGCCGATGATGTTGATGGAAAATTTTTTCTTCTGCGGAAATCCCAGATTCGCCGGATTGAGAAAGAGTGCTTCCGCTCCGCGGGCCATTGCAGAATAGGCGCCGCTCATCGCGTACTGACGCGCGCTGGAAAATGTCTCTTCTGCATGAACACAAAAGGGAAAAAATTCAATGGCGAGAAAGATGTTTACGATCAGCTTTTTCAACCGTCACTCAGTCAATGGTGTACGCAGAGTAAAAGGCCGCTTGGCAGCGGCCTCATTTTCTGTATCAATAGATCAGGTTCCCATTTCCCAGGAAGAGAGATATTCTTTCTGTTCTTCGGTCAACTCGTCGATCTCGATTTTCATGCTCTTTAGTTTCAGTTTCGAAACCCAATCTTCGATATCTGAAGGAACGTTATGCACCTTGACCGCCAGGTTGCCGTTGTTTTTCGCGACCCATTCAGTGGCCAACGCCTGGGTAGCGAAGCTCATGTCCATCACCGATGCCGGATGACCTTCTGCGGCCGCGAGATTGATCAATCGTCCTTCTGCCAGAACATAAATGCGGCGGCTGTTCGGAAGAATATATTCATCCACCAGGCGTCTCACTTCCGTCGGCCCTTTGACCGCCAACTTTTGCAGACCTTCGAGATCAATTTCGACATTGAAATGTCCCGAGTTGGCGATGATAGCGCCATCTTTCATCACCTGCATGTGTTCCGGACGAATCACGTGAATGTCTCCGGTGAGGGTGCAGAACAGATCACCCTCTTTGGCTGCTTCGATCATGGGCATCACTCTGAATCCATCCATCGCCGCTTCCAGGGCGCGAATGGGATCGACCTCGGTGATGATGACATTAGAGCCCATGCCGCGGCAGCGCGAAGCAAAGCCGCGGCCGCACCAGCCATAACCGGCGACGACGACATTTTTGCCGGCGAGCAAAATATCCGTAGCGCGGATGATGCCGTCCACGGTTGATTGGCCGGTGCCATAGCGGTTATCGAACAGGTTCTTCGTGGTCGCATCGTTTACTGCGATCACCGGAAACTTTAAGGCGCCATCCTTGGCCATCGCGCGCAGTCGAATGACGCCGGTCGTGGTCTCTTCCATACTGCCGATCACCTGGGCGGCGACCTCGGGATAATCCGAGTGAATATTGGATACGAGATCGGCGCCATCATCCATGGTGATCACCGGATGGTGTTCGATGGCCGTACGAATATGGGCATAGTATGTGGCATGATCTTCACCATTAATGGCGAAAACCGGTATTTGGTAATCGCGTACCAATGAAGCCGCCACGTCGTCCTGAGTGGAGAGCGGATTAGAGGCACAGAGCACTACTTCAGCGCCGCCGGCTTTAAGAGTACGCATCAAATTGGCGGTTTCCGCAGTCACGTGCAGGCAGGCTGACAGCTTTTTCCCTGCCAACGGCTTTTCTTGTTCAAAGCGGGCGCGAACCTGACGAAGCACAGGCATATCTCTTTCAGCCCATTCGATTCGAACCCGACCATTGTCAGCCAGTTGAATATTTTTAATATCGTATTTCACTCATCCTCCGAAGAGTTAAAATTATCCTTTTTTCAAATCTGCGGCCTTGTCGGTTCGTTCCCAGGTGAATCCTTCACCCTCACGACCAAAGTGACCATAGGCGGCAGTCTGCTTGTATATGGGACGTCGCAAATTGAGCATGGAAATAATACCTTTGGGAGTCAAGTCGAAATGTTTGATAACCAATGCTGCCACTTCCTTGTCCGGCATCAAGCCGGTGCCGAAAGTGTCCACCAGAATGGAAACGGGTTGAGCGACGCCGATGGCGTAAGCCAGTTGAATTTCACACTTTTTAGCCAGACCGGCGGCCACTATATTCTTGGCGATATAGCGGGCGGCATAGGCGGCTGATCGGTCGACTTTGGTGGGGTCTTTGCCGGAAAAAGCGCCGCCGCCATGACGCGCGTAGCCGCCGTAGGTATCGACGATGATCTTTCGTCCGGTTAGGCCGGCATCGCCTTGTGGACCGCCGGTGACAAAACGGCCGGTGGGATTTATATGATAGACCGGTCCATCCGCTGGAAGCAAATCCTTGGGTACAACCGGAAAAATCACTTTGTCAATGATGTCATGGTGAAGCGTTGTATTTTCCACTTCAGGATGATGCTGGGCGGAGACGACAATCGTGTCTATGGTAACGGGGACGCCGTCGATGTACTTGACGGTGACCTGCGATTTTCCATCCGGCCGCAAATAGTCGATTTCGCCAGACTTGCGCACTGTAGCCAGTCGACGCGTTAATTTGTGCGCCAGCATAATGGGAAGAGGCATCAGTTCCTTTGTTTCATCGCAGGCAAAACCGAACATCATGCCCTGATCTCCGGCGCCATCTCGATCTACACCCATAGCGATATCAGGCGACTGTTGATCGATGGTCGTCAATACGGCGCATGTTTCATAGTCAAAACCAAAATGAGCGTTGGTATAACCGATTTCCTGCACCGTCGCGCGGGCGATCGAAGGGATATCCACATAAGTCTGGGTAGTGATTTCACCTCCGACCAACACCAATCCGGTGGTCACGAATGTTTCGCAAGCCACACGGCCATCAGGATCATCGGCAAACACAGCATCCAATACAGCATCCGAAATCTGATCGGCAATTTTATCCGGATGTCCTTCCGTTACCGATTCAGACGTAAACAGCATTTCTGACATGAATTCCATCTCCTGTTGTCAGGTTAATTTATTCCTCGAATCAATCATTCAAAGACAAAAAAAGCCAATTTAATTACCCACGCCATCGCCAGACTGCGTAAATTCATTATTCATACCGTCTGGACAATTAGTTAGTTGGAACGGGCCAATTTTTCTTTCAGCAGGTCAATGTTGGCAATTGCAGTCGGATCAACGTGATTGAGCAGCGCCAAATAAAAGCTGACAAAATCGGCCAAGATCAGTAAGGAGAATGTCCGACAAAGCCGTGATTCACCTTTGGATTTGATTTCCGTAACCGGCACGCCCTGCTTTTTAATAATGTTCTGAGTGATTTCAAAACGTTTGCTGATGTCCGGTGATTGGAAATCATCCACCAATTGCAGCGCGTGAAAAACGTTCAGGCAACCGCCGGCAGGATTCCAACTGACAATTTCATTATGGTTCATTTCCGGCAACAGATTGCTGAACGCCATCATTTTGCTGTTTTCATTCAGCTGATTGCGCCATCGCAGCGGCAGAGCGGAGTTCGGCTCCTGGGAACCATAGATGACGGGCACTTTACCCACCAAAGCATTGGCCAGGCGTACAGCCGGATTTTCCGGGTTTTCATATTCGCCATATCTCTTGGCCAGTTTGTGAAGCAGTGCCAGAGTTTCCTGAAGCTCCACAGGCGAGACCGCCATGAGGCCATATTCCTGCATGATGGTGAGCATGGCGAAAAACATGTACCCCAACGACGTCCTCGGCGGCATTCCATCGGGAATTTGAACCAATCCATATTCATGTTTTCCGGCCAATTTAGCAAGCTTGCCGCCCGACGATACACAGACGATCGACGCTCCGCGCTTGGCGGCGGATTTCGCGGCAGACAAGGTTTCTTCAGTATCGCCTGAATAGCTGGCGGCAATGACCAGCGTTGATTCTCCGACAAATTGCGGCAGATCATAGGAACGGTTTACAATCAAGGGCAGATCGATTTGATCATAAAACAAGCCCTGCAGTAATTCACCACCGATCGCCGAACCGCCCATTCCGGTGAAAACCACCTGCTGCAGGGATGCATTGATATCCGGCAGCGGCAAAGCAGGCTGTAATGACAGGGCGTCTTCAACTTGTTGTGGAAAATTGACGATCAAATCAAACATATTTGATCGATCGAGCTTGAACATTTCTTTCTGTATCATAAGGTTATGCGTTGGTTAATAATTCAGAATATTATTTCAACTCGGGAAATTTATTATGAAACTTTTCTTTCAGGTAATTTGAAACGTCTTTAGTACAAGTTTTCCGGAGTACTTCTTCGGTGAGTTTTTGGCAATAAGCGACATCAACCGATCGAATGATTTTTTTGATCAGGAGGTGAGAAACAGGACTGACGCTGAACTCATCCAACCCCATTCCGATAAGGATCATAGTCATGAGCGAATCGCTCGCCATTTCACCGCACATGCCCACCCAGACGCCTTTTTGATGACCTTTATGAATCACATCATTGATCAGACGGATCACTGCAGGACTGTGCGCTTGATAGAGATAATCCATATTCTTATTGCCCCGGTCCACGGCGAGGGTATATTGAATCAAGTCGTTGGTTCCTATGCTCAAAAAATCGCATTCTGCGGCAATGATATCAGCACTGACCGCTGCGGAGGGCACTTCGATCATGGCGCCCAGGGGAATTGATTCTGCGAAAGGCTTGCCTTCCCGCCGCAACTCCTCCTTCACCTTGTTGATAATCTCACGGCAATAGGTAACCTCCGAAACGCAGGAAATCATCGGCAGCATGATCTGCAGTGAACCAAAAACGCTGGCACGGATGATGGCCCGCAGTTGGGTATGAAAGATTTCCTTGCCGCCATTTTGATAGAGACGGATTCCGCGTACACCGAGGAAAGGATTTTGCTCGGCAGGAAGATGAAGAAAAGTCGGTAATTTATCGCCTCCCAGATCGAATGTACGGATGATAACGGATTTGGGATTAAGCTTTCTCACAATCTCTTTATATTCCAGAAACTGCTGTTCTTCCGAAGGGTCCTCGCTGGCGGAAAGAAATAAATATTCTGTGCGGTAAAGGCCGATGCCTCCAATGCCCAGATCGTTAATGCCGTCCACTTCATTGGGGAATTCAATATTGGATGCCAAGTCGATGTCTTTGCCATCCAAAGTCCTTGCTGGCAGAGATTTGATACTCTCCAGCAAATGAACCATTTTTTGATATTTAGTATACTTTTTCTCATATCGGGCGAGCGTCTGAGCGGAAGGGGAGAGAATCAATACCCCCTCATCACCATCGAGGATGGCCAGATCACCGTCATTTATTTTTTCAGCGGCATTATTCAATCCAACGATTGCCGGAACGCGAATGGAGCGGGCGATGATAGTGGCATGCGATGTTCGGGCGCCGAAATCCATGGCAAAACCGAGAACCTTTTCCCGTTCCAGTCGCACAGTATCCGAGGGGGTTAATTCCCGCGCAAATAAAATAACGGTTTCATCCAGTTTGGGGGTAGGCGTTTCACCCTCGCCATGAAGGTATCGAATGACGCGACGCGTCAGATCACGCAAATCAGTGCTGCGCGAACGAAAGACTTCATCAGACATGCCGGTAAACAAGCGGACATACTTTTCCATCACCAGAGAAAATGCATTCTCTGCAGAAATTCTTTCATTATTGATGCGCTTGATACATTCATCGACAATGACAGGATCGGTCAAAATAGTCTGATGTACAAGGAATATCTGGGCAGGCTCTTCTCCGTAGATTGCAGCCGTTCGTTTATAGGTCGCCTGCAGGTCTTTAATGGAATTCTGCAGAGCGCGCTGAAGGATTTCAATTTCGGTGACGATCTGACTTTCAGAGATCTCTTTTTTCTCAGGTTTAGCCAAATCGCCGGACAGCACTTTGACGCGACCGATCGCGATCCCGGGGGAAGCGGGTACACCGTGCAGTTGGAATTCAGGTTTATTCATCATCCTGTGTCCTCTTCGGAATCATTAGATGTTTTCCCACTCCCGCAGAGTGGTGATACGCTCGAACACCTCCGTCAGAGCGTTCATCGCCGGTTCCTCGTCTACTCCCTGAATTCGTAAAATCAATTCAGAATCTTTACGCGCCTCCAACATTAAAATGCCCATGATGCTTTTGGCATTGATCATTTCGCCATTTTTCTCTAAAGAAATGTCCGATTGGAACTTGGATGCCGTTTCAACGATCAGCCGCGCAGGACGGGCGTGAATTCCATAACTGTTCTGAACGATAAAGGATTTTAACAACATGCGATGCTATTGATTAAGATACTGTCTGATTATAATGTAAACAACCAGCCGATGAGCAGGCTGGAAATAACCGTCGCCGAGATGACCCAATTAATCGATTTTTTTAATTGAATGAGGATCAGGGCGATTACTGAACTCCCCCAAAAGGCAGCAAAAACCGAGAGGTTCCAGCCGAGACTGTAATCCGCAGCCAACATCACCAGGATGCCGGTGACGATCAATCCCAGAGCGGAAATCACGCTGAAATATTTTTGCGGATGTTTTTTGGCCATCACATTGATCACATCAAAGCCCAACTGATAGCTGAGTTTCATTCCTTTGATTCGGGTATTAAAGTGCGGAATATTATAGAGAATCAGAAATATTGGGATGGCAAACCAGCCGATCAGCATCGCCAGACATAGAGCAACGGCAATGAATAGAGGCTTCACGCGGCTCCAAAACATTTGGTCGCCGAGGCTGCCCAGGGGTCCGGTCATCCGATTTTTAAAAAGCGAAATGGGATGCTTATCCGGCCATCGCTTCTCGATCGCCTCTTCTTCCAGCCGAGTGACCGCGCCGAGACACCAGGTGGCATAGTAGGGATGGGAATTAAAAAATTCCAAATGGCGTCGGAGAAAAGAGGAGCGCTCCTGCGGTGTTTTGAACAGTCTGCGGGCCAAGGGTATGGTGCAGAAACAAAATCCCAGTCCCAGCAGCGACTTGAAATTCCATGAAGCCTGGATGACAAAACAACGGATGAATATGTTCCAGCGATCGATATGACGCGTTCGTTTTCTCATAATACACGAAGATAAATGATTATTAGACCGATTCCAAAACCAAACAACAAAAGCCATTTATTGCGGGTTTGCGACCAGAACATGTGAACCAGAAAAACACAGCCGGCGCCCAACAATCCGCCCATTGTGGGTTGCAGAATTTTATCGTAATTTATCGGTATCAACGCGATGAGCAGCGGCAAAAGCGGCGGAAAGAGTAATGATGCCGCCATTACGCAGACGAATCCGATTAAAAACGCCATCAGGATGCCGCCCGCTTGGGCAAAATTGATATGCCTCGGTTTTAACTGTCGGCGGTTACTCAGGCGGGTGTAAAGGTGCGTATTCATGCGGCGCATCAGATTAACCAGTTGGCCGCCCAGAATGCTGATCATCACCGCAAGGAGAAGAGAAATGACGATCACAGCGGCCGTTCGTTCTGGCGCCGCTCTCGCTGTTAATACAGCGACTGTTGCCGCGGCGGTTGAACCGACATTGCCTTCCGCGAATGGGGCTGCACCCACGGGAAGTTCACTGACGTATAAAAGTTCAAGCAGGATGCCCATAGTCAAACCCAGCGGAAGATTTCCTAAAATCAATCCGGCGGTGGTGCAGGCGACCAAGGGTCGTGAAATCATCACCTGAAGAACTGCGGTGGTATCCAAGGCGACCATGCCGCCCCAAAGACTGACCAGGATAATTTCAGCAATCACAACCTGACTCCGAGATATTCTAAATAAACATAACACATTTCATTTTAATAAGCAATGAAAAAGGTGCCGGGCAGCCGCATCGGTGCCGGACATCTGCAGGAAATCAGGAACAAATCATGAAAAAGGTCTTGATTTTTATGCATTTTAAGGTTATATTTTTTGGTTTATCTTTATTTTGCTAAACTACAAATCACCTTAATATTTTATTGTGTTGAGGATTTATTATGGCTGTCATGAACAAAATGCGCGAGAGCATGAAGACTATACTGCTGATTTTGGTTCTCGCATTTATTGCCACCATCATATTTGATTGGGGTATGGGAGGCTTCCGCGGCAAACGTCCCCAAGGCGTCATCGCTCAGGTGAATGGTGACGAGATTTCTTACGAAGAGTTCAACGATGCCTATCAACAGGAATTAAAAGCGCGTCGGGAACAGACAGGGGAAGACATTGAAGGATATCAACTTCAACAGGTTGAAAATCAGGTTTTTGAGCGGCTGATTCAACAGCGTCTGCTGCGCGACGTCATTGACCAAATGAACCTGACCACGACTGATGATGAGGTCGGTGAAGAATTGTGGAATAATCCTCCGGATATCATCCGCAACACCCCTGCATTCCAGGATTCGACGGGTAATTTTGACATGGCCAGATATCAGGCCGCGCTCAATGACCCTCAATTGGACAGCCAATGGCAGAGTGTCGTCAATTATCTGCAGAACGCAATGCCCTATCAAAAGCTGGGCAATATGATCAATGCCTCGACTTTGATCACTGATGACGATGCCCGTCTTGAATACATGAAAAACAATATCAAAATGCGGGTGAATTATCTGTTTTTTGATGCTTCCTCTTTCGCCGGCAAAGAGAGCGAACCCGGTGAAAATGAAATCAAGGCATATTATGACGAACATAGTAAAGACTTTATAGAAAAAGAAAAGCGCGTATTGGATTATGTTCTGTTTGAACTCCAGGCGACTCGATCCGACAGTCAGGCTGTATTCAAACAGATGGAGGACTTGATGAATGATGCGCGGTCCGGGAGAACTTTTGCTGAAATGGCGGGGATTTATTCTCAGGACACCGGATCGGCGGAAAATGGTGGAGACTTGGGGTATTTCAAGCGGGAAGCCATGGTCAAACCATTCTCTGATGCGGCTTTTGCAGCCAAGGTGGGTGATATTGTCGGACCAGTGGTCACTCAATTCGGCGTTCATCTCATCAAAGTAGATGATAAACGCCAAGTCGATGGAGAAGAAGAGGTTAAGGCAAGTCATATTTTATTGAAAATCGAGCCTTCGAATGCCACACGCGATGCGCTTCGAGATAACGCCTTGTACCTGGCTGAGGCCTCAAAAGAATCCGACTTGAAAACCGTGGCGGAAGAAGAAAAACTCCAAATCGCGACCACGCAGCCCTTCACCAGTGATGGTTTTATTCCCGGTATCGGAATGGAACAGCGCGTCAGCCGTTTTGCCTTTCGCGCGAAAATCGGCGATGTCAGCGATGTGCTCTACCTTGATCGTGGCTATCTGGTCGCTGAACTCAAAGAGATCAGTAAAGAAGCCGTACCGAAACTGGATGCCGTTCGCTCGAGCATAGTGACCACCTTGAAAACAGAAGCGCGAATGAATCTGGCTAAGCAAGCTGCACAGGCCGTCTATGACAAACTGGGTGCAGGATCGTCGCTGGAAGCCATTGCACAATCGGTGAATTTGGGTGTGACAACTACTGATGAATTTACAGCTGGACGTTCGATTGCCGGCGTCGGCAAGGAACCGCGATTTGCGGGCGTCGCTCTCAGCTTGAACCAAGGCGACATTTCCCAACCCGTCGAGGGAAGTCGGGGTTATTATCTGATCCAGCTATTTCAGAAAACTGAATTCAATGAAACCGATTTTGAACAGCAGAAAGAGATGCTGAAATCGCAGTTGACCGTACGTCAGCGAAATCAGATGTTCACCCTTTGGTATACCAAAGTCAAGAGCGAAGCCAAGATCAAAGATTTTCGCAACGATTACTTGTAATGTTATGCTCGAGGCGAGGCTGCTCAGCCTCGCCTCGAGTGTTGATCTTTGGGGATTCCTTATTTCACCTGTCTTGAGTCGACACAGGCAACTCATGGGTTCACTTTGAAAACAATCTGCCTTTGCGATTGCATCATTTGATCAGCAAGAGTCGTTTGACCGCTCGAAATTTCTCAGTGTCAAGTTTATAAAAATAAATTCCGGACGGCAACGAACTTTCTTGCTCAGCCGCTTCAAAAACAACATGATGTTCACCCGCATTCAAATCGCCATTGACCAGTGTGCGCACCACCCTCCCATTGACATCTATGACGACTAACGACACGTGACCGGCTTCCGCCAACGTGAAGGGAATGGTGGTGGAAGGATTGAATGGATTGGGAAAATTTTCACCCAATGCGAATGATGACGGGTAGGGATTTGCCTCTCGGACAGAGGAAGGTATTTGAAAGCGGATGTAAAAACGAACCTGATCATTTTCTGTTTTGGCTTCTAGGATCGTCAATTCCTGACTCCTGGTGGGTCTCCACATGGTGGACGCATACCCTTCAAGGTTGCTGGTGACCGTCGTCGGTCGGACGAACATTCCCTCTCCGCTCAGTTTGCTGAAAAGAACCGATACATTCTCAATTGGAGCTCCTGACTTGTCCACACATAGCACCGCCAACTCGACGTCATTTTCCTGATCTAATATCACAGTGTCCGCGGGCAGCGGGACTAAATATTCTCGACGATCGAGGACAAGAACGTGAAATGACAACAACGGCAACGATTCCACCGCTGCTGTGATGGTAAAAACGCCGGCGTTTGGTCCTAAAATAACCGTCGAATGAGCCAAACCATTGTTATCGGTCACCACCGGTTGTTCTTCCAACATCACCGCGCCCTCATCGGCTTTGAAACGAACCGGAATATTGGGTGTTGCGTTGTCAAAAGCGTCATTGACTTTCACAAAAAGCGGAATAGAATCTCCCGCAGCAGCGATGAGAGAATCCGGCAGCATACGCATCAGCTTTGCCGGCGCGCCGGCGAGTGCATGTGCAACAAAATAGTTCGGTGCGGTTCTAAAAGCGGGCAATGAAACACGCACCGAATCACTGTTGTGGCCCGCATGTTTACCAAGCGTTAAAAGCGCCAGAGCGACGCCATCGGGATCACTGGAGAGAGTCAGGGAGGACTGGCCGGAAAAAGATCCTCCTCCGTGGATCACCTCAAAATAGAGTTGAACATTGGACTGAGGATGATCCAACTCGTCGAGGATTTTCACCTTGAACGATTCACCCAGAGGTGTATTGACTACCCCAGTCTGTCCGTCGCCCGAAATGGTCTGCAAACGCAACTGCGGGGCAGTGGGTTCGACAAAGAAAACGACGGCAGAGTCCGGAACAGCGCCCAAAGTCGGCGAGTAAGCCGTGATCACTTTCTTCTCCGCCCGTCCGCTTGATAGACTGGCGCGCACAATGCCCTCATCATTGGACTGCATGTCGAGTTGAACCAGGTTATTATCGCTTCCGCTGACGTGAATCTGGAGGGGATAATCAGGCAGTCCCTTTCCCTCATCGTTCAAAAGGGTGACGGTGATAGGGATGCTCATCACGCCGTCAGCGATCGCCGGAGATTCGGCACGGATGACAGATCTCTCTATAGAAGGTGCAGCTGCCTCAATTTGGAAAACAATCTTGAGGGCATCATCGTCTGCGTCCTGAAGCGAGGCGTGCAGTGCATTCGACTGCAAATGATTGCGACCCAACGTCCAATTGACTTGGGCGATGCCGAATTCATCGGTCAACGCCATTTGCTCCTGCGCCTGGGCCAAATCTCCTCTGCCGGAAAGAATTTTGAAAACGATCACACGATCGGGCACAAAATTGCCGAATTGATCTTCAAGCCGACAGGCAAAAGGATAGGTTTTTCCGGCAATATAGGGCGTCTGCGGCGCGGCCGTGACGTCAGAAAGCAACGCCGGAGTTGAGGGAAACGCTGTCGCGACAAACTCTTCAGTATCATCCTGGTGTTTCACCATCAATTTTTGAGTCCCGACTCTGGGGCCTAGCGTCCATTGAACCGCAGCGCGTCCTCCGGCGTCCGTCGAAATGACGCTCAGAGATTCGCCATTTATAGAGCCGGACCCTTCAGCAATTGAAAAAGTCACCTGCAGGTCAGATGCGGGTTGACCGAGATCATCGGTTGCCTGCACAACGCAGGAATCAACTAATGCGGCGCCTGCCGGCCCGCTCTGAAAGTTGCCGCTCACAATGCGCAAAGAATAATGAGGAGTGATGGCATAGGCGGAAAAGCGAATTCTGGTCGTGTCTGTTTGACTGCTGCGTGCAGTGACAACATATTTTCCCTCAACAGCGCCGAGTATGTAGTTCGCTCGTGCGTATCCTTCATGGTCGCATAATATCGGCTGTGATTCCAATAGCCTGCCGCCATTCTGAGGTTCGAACGTTACCAAAGCCGTAGATGAACCCACATTATTTTGATTGACAACTCGTACAACAAGAGGCAGGGATAATGGTCGGCCGGGTTGGGCTTGCTGCTCATCGCCGGAGATTTTCACCAGCTTATACACTTCCGGTGCAACGATAATCGCACGAAATTCTATTCGTTGTTGTCCGGTAAGATATGATGTTGCTCCGATAAGATACTCGCCTTCGTTTGCGCCGGGTCGGAATGTCGATCGTGCGAATCCATCCGCATCAGTCAGCACAGGCTGCGATTCAATCATCTGGCCGCCATTCTGCGGCGTGAACATCACCTGCATATTCTTTATGCCGACGCCCTTGTCGTCCACTAGGCGAACCACGAATGGCAGCGCCAAGGGAATATTGGGAGTTCCCTTTTGATCAGCGCCGCTGACGAAAGTCAGAGTGCCGTTCATTGGCGGTTCGCTGCCCATGATCAATTGTTGATTCGCCGGCACGCCGATATAATTAAAAACAAGCCCGTCAGTGCGGACAATCCGAACATCGCAGCTGTTGTGTCCGCCGAGTCCAAAATGGAGTGCGGTTTGATTTTGAGAGAGGTAGCCAAAATTGGATACCGACTCTTGGTAACCTAAAATGTGTTGCGGATCGCCGATAAATCCCGGCATGTATACGGTCACTTTTGAACCGAAACCGCCTCGGTCGCCTTTGGGGCCTCGGCAGAGAACATCGATATAATGAGCGGACAATTTAGAATCATTACGGAACAAATAATTGCGGCCGTCCTTACAGGCGACATAAAAATCGATGTCCCCATCAGCATCGATGTCGGCATAAGCAGTCCCTCTGGCATCCTTGGCCTGAACTTCAATATGGCAGAGGATTTTTTCGAAATTGCCCATTCCATCATTGAGGAAAATTCGCGGTGTTGCGCCTGGATCTTTATCGTTGTTATATACGAGCAGCAGATCGAGATCAGCGTCATTATCAACATCACCGAAAGCGAGCCCATATCCGCTTATCGGCAGGTTATACTGTGTGGTCTTGTCGATAAATGCCCCATGACCGTCATTGATGAAGACATTCATCAGCGGAAGATCGCCGGTCGTCATTCCATATTTCACCACGAAAAGATCGAGATCAGCGTCATTATCGATATCGGCAAAAACCGCGCCGTGACTGCGCCCGCCGACCGTGACGCCCAATGATGCCGCTTTTTCGCTAAAATAACCCTGTCCGTCATTGACAAATAACCAATCATTCGCTTCACGTCGACAAACATAGAGATCGATGTCTCCGTCGTTATCGAAATCAGCAGCCGTGACGCCTGTTTTCTCGGAACGATCATCACTTGGACCATCTGCACCCTGATGCACTCGGATCATTCGTCCGTCTCCACGGTTCAGATACATTTCATTGGGTAGTCCCCAGTTCACCGCATAGAGATCGAGCCAGCCATCCTGATTAAAATCTGCTGCCAACGCGCCGCGACTTTCATTGAGTTCATCAGAGAGTCCTGCCCAGGTGGTGATATCCGAATAAAATCCTTTGCCGTCGTTTCGATAAAGCATGTTGCGGCCCAAGCCGTCGTGTTTGTCTTCATACACGGGCATGTTTGAATAAAACGCATCCAAATCACCATCGTTATCGATATCAGCCGAAACGATGCTGTGCGTCAATCCCCAATCAGCGACGCCGCGGCTTTTCGCCTCCTCGTAGAAAGTAGAACCTTTGTTCATATAGAGCAAATCGGCTGTTTTCTGATCCCGCACAGCGTTGCCGGCAAACAAATCATAGCGGCCGTCCTTGTCGACATCCGCCCAGGAAATGCTGTGGCCGTAGCCGTTTTCCGTGTAGCCGGGAACTTTATAGGCGATGGTGACATCGGAAAAAATAACCGTCTCATGAAAATTGCTGTCGGGGCCATAAAGACGCAGATTCGAATAAATCGGGCCGGGTTGCGCCTGATAGACATTATCGGTGCCCAGAAAACAGTAAAGGAATGGCTCGACCTGACCGGCAAAAGGCAAAACACTGACCTGTTGTCCGTTAAAAAAACAATATGCGCGCTCGGTGTCCCACACCACTTTGAATTGGTAGGTCTCTTTGAGATTCCAATCTGTTTTGGATTCAATACACCGTTCTTCATCACGGGAATCTATACCTTT
>RPQV01000010.1 GCA_003818595.1 Calditrichota bacterium | reverse complement strand
CCCGCCGAAGTACATATTGACAAAGCTCTGGCATTAAAGTGGCTTCAGAATGGCGCCATTCCAACAGCAACCGTGCGCAATCTATTGAGTGAACAGGGTATTCTGATGGAACTGGACATGATCAGAAGAGGGCTTTCTCCTGAGCAGGTCGATATGGAATATAAGAAACGCGAAGCGGTTGAAATCGAACGGCGCCGTAAAGAAGAAGCGGTTGCCGCGATGAAAAAGCGCGACAGCGAAAAGAAGAGTGAAGCCGCCAAGGTCAAAGTCAAAGAAGCGGCAGAGCCGATCAGCGCCGGTGAAGAGGTTGAAACACCTGAATCCGCGGATGAAGCGCCTGCACAATCATAGCTTTTCAACGCTGTTATACGGATTTTGACATGAGCACAGATCTATCATTGCCGCCGTACGTGATCATCGGCAGAGTGAACAAACCGCATGGAATACATGGAGCGGTCAGAGTAATGCCCATGACCGATGATCCCAGACGGTTTGATCTCCTGGAACGGGTTTTTTGGGGTGGTGAGGATGCTCCGACTGAAGCTCTGATGGTCGAACAAGTGCAATATGCCGGCAAATTTGTTATATTGAGATTTAAAGATATTTCAAGTTGTGAACAAGCCGAACGTTTCCGCAACGGTTATCTGCAGATCCCGCGAGACGAAGCGTTGGCGCTGCCGGAAGGTACACACTATTATTTTGAGTTGATGGGTTTAAAAGTGTACACCGATAAGGATTTATATATTGGGACGGTTTCAGACGTCCAGTCTTTTCCGGCGAATGATCTATTTGTGATCCATGACGATAATGGAAAGGAGTTTCTCGTACCGGATGTCCCGACTTTTATTCGCGAGATTGATCTTGAAGCGAAAAAAATGGTCATCACACCCATTGAAGGCCTGTTGGACGTTTGATCGGTGAGGAACGGGTGGAAATTCACATTATCACGGCTTTCCCCAATATGTTTTCCGGCATTTTGGATGAAAGCATCCTGAGACGAGCTGTTCAGCAAAGAGCTTTTAAAGTTCATCTGCATGACATTCGTCATTACGCCAAAGACAAACATCAGCAAATTGATGATTACTCTTACGGCGGCGGAGCAGGAATGATTTTTAAACCGGAACCGATTTTTGACTGCATAGAAAGCGTGATTAAAGAGCACGACCTTGCAGACGTACCGGTGACCTTGTTGACCCCTGCCGGCGATACTTGGTCACAACCTAAAGCCGTCGAGTTCTCTTTGCGCAACAAGTTGATCCTTCTCTGCGGTCACTATAAAGGTATGGATCAACGTATTATTGATGAACTGGTTGATGAAGAGATATCCATCGGTGATTATATCCTGACCGGCGGCGAAATCGCTGCGATGTGCATCATCGACTCTGTCGTCAGATTGCTTCCCGGCGTGCTCAACGATATTGATTCTGCGGTGACAGATTCCTTTCAGACAGGATTACTCGATCATCCGCATTATACGCGCCCGGAAGTATTTCGCGGGTTGGCTGCGCCCAAAGTTCTTCTTTCCGGAAATCATGCGGAAATTGAAAAATGGCGGATGGAGCAGGCTGTGGAAATCACCCGAAAACGTCGTCCTGATATTTATCAGAAATTTATTGAATCCGAAAATGATGATTAACCCTTCTTTCCCGAGGAGGAATAGAGATGAACAAGTTAAATGCAGTATCAGCCGCGCAGATGAAGGATGACCTTCCTGAATTTCATTCCGGAGATACCTTGAATGTCCATGTCAAAGTTGTTGAAGGCGACAAGGAAAGAATTCAGGTATTCCAGGGAGTTGTCATAAATCGTCGTGGGGCAGGCCTGAATGCAACCTTTACGGTGCGAAAAATTTCCAACGGCGTTGGTGTCGAGAGAATTTTCCCTGTGCACTCACCCAACATCGCTAAAATCGAGAGAATTCGTGAAGGCAAGGTTCGCCGGGCAAAGCTGTATTACCTGCGTCAATTACGCGGTAAAGCGGCTCGCATTGACGAAAAACGAAGCGACTGATTCAGCTCGTTGGTGCAGACTGGAACCGATGTCGAAAGACATCGGTTTTTTTTTGGCTGGAATATGAATTGCATTCAAAAGTTCTTGACTTTGAGAAACGATATTCGATACATTACGTAAATATGAATTCATTTCACAATATTGCAGGAGACCTGCCATGAATGAATTAAAAAAACTGACATTGGCCCACGTTTTTCAGAATCGTGAGAGTTCCAATCCCGACGAAATCCTGTTTTCCTTTGTCGATGAAACGCCGCTGCTGAATCGAGAAGTCATCGATCAGACTCAATCCATTCGACGCGCGCTCCATCAATTCGGCGTCCGCAAAGGTGACCGCGTTGCTATTTTGGGCGAGAACAGCCCTCAATGGGCGGTGTCCTATTTGGCGGTGGGAACCATGGGAGCGGTGAATGTGCCCATTCTGCCGGATTTTCACAAGTCTGAAGTTCATCATATTATCCGCAATGCCGGTGCTCAGACTTTGTTCATTTCTTCAAAATTATTTCACAAAATCGGCGATGAAGACTTTGCTGATCTCAAGTATGTCATTCTTTTGGATAATGTGCTGGAAGCGTTTCCCGGGAAGGAAGTCCTGACCTATGATGAAGTGGTCACTGTCGGCAGAGAATTGAGCGATAAAGGCGTCGTTCCTGATATCGATGAGGATGATTTACTGGAAATTCTTTACACGTCTGGAACAACCGGCCATTCCAAGGGCGTCATGCTGACCCATAAAAATATTATTTCGAATGCTCTTTCCGCGTTACAGATGATTCAGATCTCTGAAGTTGATCGACTGTTATCGATTCTTCCGATGTCCCACTCTTATGAATGCACCTGCGGCTTTATCACACCTTTTATGGTGGGCGCCAAGGTGTATTATCTGAAAGGACTACCGACAGCTCAAACGCTGTTGCCGGCTGTCGCTGTTGTGAAACCGACCATGATTTTGTCGGTTCCACTGATCATGGAAAAAGTATATAAGAAAAAAGTGCTTTCTGAGATCAACGCCAAAGCGGTTTCCAAATTACTGCATCGCGTTCCGACAACGCGAAAACTGGTGCACAAGATTGCCGGCAAAAGGTTGTATGAAGCATTTGGCGGCAAACTTCGATTCATGGTCTTTGGAGGTGCGGCGACTTCGCCGGAGGTAGAAGATTTCTTGATGGAAGGCGGATTTCCCTATATTACCGGTTATGGATTATCTGAAACCGCTCCGCTGCTGACCGTTAATCCGGTCGGAAAACAGAGAAAGGGATCTGCCGGCGTCATTGTGCCGAATGTCGAGTTAAAGATTGAGGATCAAGATCCGGAGACCGGCATCGGGGAGATCGTCGCCAAAGGTCCTAATGTGATGAAGGGTTATTATAAAAATGAAGAGGCGACAAAAAGCACCTTCACGACGGACGGATGGTTGATCACGGGTGATCGAGGGTATATCGATCCTGATGGTTATCTGTTCATCAAAGGCAGGTCAAAAAATCTGATCTTGGGACCCAGCGGAGAGAATATCTATCCGGAAGAGATCGAATTTCACTTGAGCCAAAATACATTTGTTTTGGAAGCATTGGTTTACGATGTTGAAGGCCGAATTAATGCGCGCGTGTTTCTGGATTATGACGCCATCGATAAAGAATACGGCACCTCAAAAATGGATCAGGCTGAAGCGAGAAAAGTCATTCAGGATATTATTGAAGAATTGCGGGTGAGCGTCAATGCCAATATTGCGATCTATTCCCGCATTCACAAGATCATTGAGCAGCCGGAAGAATTCGTAAAAACGCCCACCAAAAAGATAAAGCGCTATCTTTATACCAATTCGTAAAAAAAAAAGCCGCAGATTCTGCGGCTTTTTTTTATCATCATGATGGTCATCAAATACGATTATGAATAAGGGTTTTTTGACCTTCCTCGAAAACCACCGCTATTTTGGTGGGATCAATGACGTTCACCACCACTCCGGTGCCGAATTTGCTGTGAAGAATGACGTCATTCTGAGCATATTTATCCGTCATGCGATAGTCTTTGGGCGCCTCATTCTCCATTTTTGATACCAAACGGGACCATTTGCGCTGAGATTTTGCCGCCGGGCTCACCGGTTTTTTGGGTTCGCTTTTGCGCTTGGATTTTAACGCAATCAATTCTTCAGGTTTGCGAAAGCGATGAGAACTCAGGCATATCTTGCACATCACGCGAGCGATCTTGTCATTTTTGATGCTTTCAATGATGTGAACGGTTGCGCCTTTACAACTGCCACACAAGGCTTCAATTTCATCCCCTATTTGCGCTTTTTTATCCGTCATTTCTTCATTCCTTCTGTTTTTGGGAGCGATGCCCATAAATTAAACCATCATATAAATATAAAAAAAATAATGGATAATTCAAAAGAAATAAATCGAGAATGCTCTGGAGTGGAATTTCTTCTTTTGATTCTGCTCAAAAAAGTTTACTTTATGTGCAAATCAGTAGACCCGCAACAGCCATAGGTGATTGACTTATGAAACGATTTCTATTTGCTATCCTCATTGTGACGATTTTTGTCGCTTGTGCGAAAAAACCGGTACCCGATGATGCGCTTTTTAAGGTCGGCGATAGATATGTAACCTTTAAGGAGGCTCAGTATCGAGCGGAATTTGCGCCGCACCCCAATTTCCCGCGTTTTGAAAAAAATCTCGAAAAGGTATTCCTGAATAACTATATCATGGAAAAGGTTTTTGCGCTGGAATATGGCAAAACGAGTGAATTGGTGCGTAATGAGCGTTTTGTCAATTATATTAAAGGCCGTACTGAGCAGGCGATGAGGCAGCAGCTTTTTTATGAAAAGGCCTTCAATGTGGTGAAATTGGATAGTCAGCAGATCCGAAAGACCCTTGCGCTGTCGCAACGGGAATATGATCTTGAATTTTACACCATCAACAGCGACAGCATCGCCAAAAAACTCAAAAAAGCCATCGCCGATGAGCCTGATTCGGTCGTGCAAATATTCAATTCAATTCATGAAGAGAAAAGGCCGACCTGGAGTGTGAAATGGAAAGATCCCGATCATATCAATATCCATGAAGCACTGTATTCAGGACCCCTGGCTCGAGACAGCGTCATTGGGCCTCTCCAGCTGGATTATGATCAATGGATCATAATGAAAGTCGTCAATTGGCGGGATGTGCTGATTTTCGGCGGAGAGGAAGCGCAATTGCGCCAGAAAGAAATTGTTGAAAAGCTGACGATGAACAAAGCGACACGGAATTGGGATAATTACACCCGAAATGTGATGAAGGGAAAAGAAATCGATTTTGATCGCGATACTTTTAAAAAACTTGCCGATCTCAGCTTTGACATAAATCGCGCAGAAAATGATCAGGAAAAAACGACCATCATGCAACGGTTTTGGCAGGAAGAAGACAGCACTTTTACTGCAGCAGACATTCCGTCAGGAGAGGCTTTTCTGAAGCAGCCGTTTTTTACGATTGACGGGACCGTTTGGACTGTCGGGGATTTTCGCAATGAATTGGCATCACATCCCTTGCTTTATCGTAAAAAGGCAGTAACCAGAGGTCAGTTTTATCAGCAGTTTAAAATCGCTGTCGCCAATTTAGTGCGCGACCATTATCTCAACGAGGTGGCATACAAGGCCGGTTTGGACAAAAAGCCGGAAGTTGTGCGCACCAGAGAGTTATGGCATGACGCCCTGTTGGCAGAGTATGAACGAGATCAGCTGATCAAGAGAATCGGCCAATCTCTGCCCGATACTACCGATCCCTATCGGCAGACCAAGCTCAACAAAGCTTTTGATGATCAACTGGCTGAATTGCTCGCCCAACATCATTCCAAGGTTCAAGTGAATGATGAATTGTTCGATCAGTTTGCCATTTCAAACGTCCAAATGTTTGTGCTGGAAGAGAATTCTCCCTATCCGGTCGCTGTACCTAATTGGCCGATGTACTCCAACAGCAATCGCGTGGATTATCGCCCATTAAAGTGAAAACAAAGTAATTTTACTGCAATCGGTTTCAACATCACTTTTTGCTTGACATTCTCGCTCTCCAGTCATATTTTTAGCTATTCGATCGACACTCGTCGCCCAAATTGTAAATAATTTTGAATTCCTTTTTTTTCGCAGAGTGCGTGTGCGATAACGCTTTGGATGAGGATGGCTACCCTTAAGGAAATTGCTGATCAGGCTAAAGTTTCCATCGGAACGGTTGACCGTGTCATTCATCGCAGAGGACGTGTCGCAACTGAAACATCACGCCGCATTCAGAAAATCATTCGGGATCTCGATTATAAACCCAATATTCTGGCGCGAAGTCTATCCTCATCAAAAAGCTATCTATTCGGCGTCCTTCTTCCGCTGCCGGAACAAGATGGCTTTTATTGGGAATTACCTCTGACAGGTATCAAAAAAGCTCAGGAAGAACTGGAAATTTACAAGGTAAAAATAAACTATTTTTATTACGATAAATACTCTGAAACTTCATTGAAAAAAGCATTTCTCTCTGCCATTCAACATTCCCCTCAACCTGATGGGCTGCTCATTGCGCCCGTACTATCTCAGGCAATGGAAAAACTGATCCATCAAATTCCCGAAAAATTACCCTATATCTTCCTCGATTCCTATATTCCCAATTCAAAATGTTCCGCCTATATTGGAGAGGACTCTTTCCAAAGCGGATTGCTCTCTGCAAAATTAATGAATATGCTGGTCAAGGGGAGCGGGACAGTCGCGGTTATGGATGTCTTGCCGTTCGACTACCACATTCAAGACCGAATACAGGGATTCCAATCTTATTTTGCCCAAAACGGCAAAATCATTCTCACCATGTGCCAAGTGGACGCCAGAAAACCACAATCCTTTGTCGAAGCGGCAAAAAAAGTTATTCAAGATCATCAGAATCTGGTTGGAATTTTTATCCCCACTGCCTGCAGCTTTTATATTGCGGAAGCAATGATGTCCCATGGCTCAAACCATAAAGTGTTTATCATCGGATATGATCTGGTGAAACAGAATGTCGCCTGTCTCCAAAAGGGCATGATCGACTTTTTGATCAGTCAACGATCAGAAATGCAGGGCTACACCAGCATCTATAAATTGTATAAAAAGGTTGTATTGAAAGAATCCATTGAATCCCAGGTTCTTATGCCTTTGGATATCATCACTCAGGAGAATCTAAAGTATTATCAAAATTAATGACGTTGATACTGAATCAGCACTCCTGAGAATTAATTGCCGCTGCTGCAAAAGTACTATGACACTGATACTAGGAATTCCATTCGATGAACTGACCTGCTGTGGGTGAAGTCTATTCAAACAATGGTGAGGAGTACAAGTATGATCAGAAGGTTTTGGTGCTTTACCTTGGTTGTCGTCACCCTGGGGCATCTATTTGATCTTCAGGCAGGTACTACCGGGAAAATATCCGGCATCATTCGTGATGCCGAAACCGGCGAGGGATTGCCGGGCGCTAATGTCACCATTTCCGGGACTACCTTAGGCGCCGCTACCGATTTGGATGGCAATTATACGATTATTGGCGTAGCTCCTGGAAATTATGCACTCGTCGTGACCATGATGGGCTTTAAAAAAACCACGATTGAGGACATTCGTGTGCAGATCGATTTGACCCGCACTCTGAATATCGATTTGCAGGCAATCGTACTCGATGCCGGTGAGGAGGTCACGGTGGTCGCAGAGCGGCCGATTGTACAGATGGATATGACCTCTTCACTTTCTTCAATCAGCGCTCAGGAAATTTCTGCTCTTCCCGTTGAAAGTGTGAATGATGTACTCATCCTGCAGGCCGGCATTGTCAATGCGGGCGGCATTCATATTCGCGGCGGCCGAGCAAATGAAGTCGCTTATTGGGTGGACGGCGTCGCCACCACAGACGGTTACAATGGCGCCAATGTATCGCGCATCGAGAATACAGCCATTCAGGAACTGCAGGTGATCTCCGGCACCTTCAACGCCGAATACGGACAGGCCATGTCCGGCATCATCAATATCATCACCAAAGACGGCACGCCGGATTATCATGGCGAACTAATGGGTTATCTCGGGGATTACAACAGCACTGATGATATGTATTCAGTGATGGATAAGGTGACCACGACGGTCATTGATTCTGCTGCGGCCGATGTGTCGCAAAGTGTGGGCAAAACCAATCCGCTGAAAGCACTGAATCCCATTTATAATCTGCAGGGGAGCCTGAGTGGTCCCGTGCCGTTCACCCGCGAGCGGCTGACTTTTTTTGCCAATGGCCGTTATTACCAACGTGAGGGCTATCTCTATGGACGCGAATGGTACAAGCCCCAGGGGATAGCGGGAGATAGTTCGCTGATACCTATGGACGGAAATCGCAGCTTTACCGGATTGGGGAAACTCTCGTTCTGGCTCAACCGCAATATAAAGTTGGTTTATTCTCTCAATTATTCTGATTATTACGCGCCTCGTTATTATTCCGAGGCATACAAATATGTTCCCACCGGCAGAAATCAGTCATTCAGCAATACCCTCACGCATCTCTTGACCTTTAACCATATCCTATCTACAACGACATTCTATGAAGCCAAGATCAGCCGAATGACGAACGAATCGAAAAGCTATCTTTATGAAGATATGAATGCTCGGCCCAATTGGTTGGTCACGGCTCTCATACCCACAGATACCACAGGATTGAATTTTAATCGCGTCGTCTTTGATCCGGAGATGAGTCCTTCGCAACTGGACAGTGTGGTGTATTATGGCTATGATTACGACTGGATTCCCGATCCGCAAGATTATGAGGGATACGTGCATCCCGATTCATCGATGGATCCCACGGGATTCAGCTTCAAGCGTGCCGGCACTGATCTGGGGCGCTCTCAACGAAAGACATCTTATTGGATCGGCAAAATTGATCTGACCAGCCAAATCAACCGCAAAAATCAGCTGAAAGCGGGTTTTGAAGTGCGTCTTCATGAACTCGAATTAGACAGCTATAATCTCATCGCTGCTACGGATCCGACAAACGGCGTCCAGATAACGCCTTTCGCACCTACTGCTCCTGAAATTGGGACACCGTTCCGCACTATTTTTACGACACCGCGCAAGCCGCGCGAATTTTCAGCGTACCTGCAGAACAAAATTGAGCTCAAAGATCTGATCATGAATATCGGCTTGCGGTTCGATTATTTTGATGCAAACTGGGTTGTCCCGGCTGATCCGACTGATATCAATATCTATGATCCGTTTAAATATGAACATATTTATAAAGATTTTGATGCAGACTATGCGGCGATATTGGATCCGGACGCTTTTACTGAATATGTCAATGGTTTGATTCAATATACTCCGGAGGAGCGGCGGGCTTTTATGCATCAAAAGGCTGATCCCAAAATGCAGCTCAGTCCGCGAGTCGGAATTGCCTATCCGATCACTGATCGAGGCGTTATCCATTTTTCTTACGGCCATTTTTTTCAAATGCCGACCTTTGAATATCTGTACGCTCGTCCTGATTTTGTTCTCAATAGTGGCGGGGGACGATTCATCATTGGGAATGCTGACCTGAGCGCTCAACGAACCACACAATATGAAATTGGATTGCAGCAGCAGATCAGCAACAACATCGGCATTGATTTAACCGTTTTCTATCGCGATATTCGCGATTGGGTGGGAACCTCGCCGCCGATTGAGACCTATCGTTCGAATGTTCTTTATACACCGTACGAGAACAAAGACTACGCCAATGTTCGCGGCATCACCTTTAAAATGGACAAGCGCTTTTCCAGTCAGTTTTCTTTTCAGGTTGATTATTCATGGATGATTGCCGAAGGCACATATTCGGATCCCAATGATGCCTTTAATGCCATCAGCGCCGAGCAGGAACCACAAAAAATATTGATACCGATGGACTGGGATCAACGTCAGACATTAAACGCACAAGCCATTTATAACTTTAAAGGATGGACAGCTTCAATGATCGGTGTATTTCGGTCAGGATTGCCCTA
This sequence comes from Calditrichota bacterium, assembly GCA_003818595.1. Taxonomy (GTDB): domain Bacteria; phylum Zhuqueibacterota; class Zhuqueibacteria; order Residuimicrobiales; family Krinioviventaceae; genus Fontimicrobium. The sequence continues at coordinate 12,743 of RPQV01000010.1, read as the reverse complement.
TACACCGAGTTTTGCCTACGGCGCCTTTGTCGGCGGCAACCAGTTGAACGGTCTTCCGGAAAACAGCTCTCGCCGTCCCAATATCTATTATGTTGATTTTCGTCTGGAACGAGAATGGAGGCTGAAGAATGGATTGCGTCTCGGCATATTCACCTTCATCGACAATCTTTTTGATACCAAAGCCATAACAAATGTTTATTCCGACACCGGAACACCGGATTATACGACCAATCCAAAGTTGAATACAATTGCCTACAATGAAAGACGAATCAGCACTCCGGAAGATTATTTTACCCATCCCTCATGGTATATCTCTCCACGAATGGTTCGTTTGGGTGTGCGCTTGGGCTTTTAGGTGTAAACAGGAGACGGACATGAATAAAACTCGCAAACGATGCGCCGCCGCTTTGATGGTCATTTTACTGGCGGTTATGAATGCGTCTTCTCAGGTCGTCATTGATCGACTGCACGGGGATCAGACTTGGAGCATGAACGGGCTGCATTCTGGGAATCAGATTCGTACCCATTTTTATAATGACGGCATGATCGGAGATCGTCCGGATGAAGAAATCGGCGGAGAGTGGCCGATCAATTCCGGATATGAATATTTGTCCAAAGCAACATGCGTCATTGGCGCTGAAGTCGAAGTCAGGGATGATACTACCGGATCAGTGGAGCGTATTGTCATTTTTTCTGAAGGCAACGGCAGCCTGGGCGGGGATCCCAGCAATCAGACATCGGGTGATGCCGATCCCAATACCGGCGCCTGGTGGACGATGTGTCCGGTGCCTTTTTTCGCCAATCAATTTCCAGGCACTGATGAAAACGGCAAAGAGCGCAACAAATCGGTGGCGATGAGTCATTGGCCCTGGTCATGGCCGAATGTTTGGCCCGACAAATTCGATGATGTTGTTGATCCTGTGTGGGCAGGCTCCTGGATCGGTTATTTTGTTAAGATCATACTGAACGCCGATCAGGAAAGTTATTATGTGATGGATGATTATAATAACCGGGAATTCCCCTTTTATCCCGACTCGACCGATCTCGATCGTCGTGGTCTCGGCATTCGAGCGACTGTTCGACAATTTCAGTGGTCCAATGTATTGGTGGAAGATTGTCTTTTTTTATTGTATGATGCCATGAACATCGGTACGTACAAGCATGATAAAATTGTTTTCGGGCTGGTTTCAGGCCCCAACATCGGAATTGACAGCGAGGATGACGGCGGCGCTTTCATCCTGCAGGAAAACCTCGGTTACCAGTTTGATGAAGATAATATTGGTACCGGGGGTTGGACGCCGGTCGGACTTCTTGGCTGGGCATTTTTTGAATCCCCGGGAAATCCGACCGATGGAATCGATAATGACGGCGACGGCACAATGGGATCAGGCATGGTGATCAGCGAAGACACCTTTGCGCCCAAAACCGTCAATTTGGGGGATGATATTGTTCTCATCAATTACAAGAATTTTGAGCGTACGCTAACAAAAATGCCGGCTGAAGGGGTTAGAGTCACCTATTTGGGCAGAGAGTACCATATCAAACCCGGCGATTCTCTTGAAGAGATTCAGGATGATTTGATTGATAATAATCTGAACGGCCTTATTGACGAAAGCAATGGTTCGATTTTTGGCGATGGCGCCAATACCATCAGCTATTTTCTTTATGTCGGTTTGAAGGCGATTGATTATTTCACCGGAAATGGTAATGACAATATCTTGATCGATGAACGTCGCGATGATACCATCGATAATGACAGCGACTGGAGTTTATTGACTGATGACGTCGGTTTGGACGGTGTACCGCGAAGCGGCGATCCCGGGGAAGGCGATGGAGTGCCCACATCGGGCGCCGGCACTCTGCTGCCTGGTGAACCTCATATTGACAAGACCGATATTGATGAATCCGACATGATCGGTTTAACCTCTTTCAATATCCACGAACCTTGGACGATCTATCCTCTGTCGCAGGATCAAATTCTTTGGGACGAGGCGGTGCGGCCGGGATTTCTCAATGAGAGACTGTCGGGCGGCAATACCGATGTGTTCCTGGGATCCGGCTATTTCCCGTTGCAGCCGGGAGAGATCGAACGATTCTCCATCGGCATGCTTTTCGCCTATGGTCCGGAACCGGCTGAATTGATTCGCAACAAGCAATATGCTGAAAAAACATATCTTGAAAATTACAACTTTGCCAAGGCGCCAAACATCCCAACACTCAAGGCTGTCGCCGGCGATAAACGCGTCACTCTGATTTGGGATGATTATGCGGAACAATCGGTAGATCCTATTTTAGGGAAAGATTTTCAAGGTTATCGAATATATCGCTCGACCGATCCGGCCTGGAAAGATATGGATCAGATCACTGACGGCTATGGTTCGGTTACGCTGCAAAAACCGTTGGTGCAATTTGACCTCTCCGATGGAATTTCCGGATATTCCGGCATTGATGTGAATGGTGTACTATTCTACCTCGGGGATGATACCGGCATTGTTCATTCCTATGTTGACACAACCGTGCGGAATGGGCAGCTTTATTATTATGCGGTCACCGCCTATGATCGCGGCGGCGATTCGTTGGGCATCGCGCCGACAGAAACTTCAAAATATATTTCGATTGCGACCGACGGGACCATCGACAAGGGGAATAATGTCACCTTTGTGCGTCCGGAAGCACCCTCGTTGGGATTTTCAGAAGCAGATTTATCAGGATTCATTCCCGTCAGTGGAGGTCGCTCGACTGGGAAAATCGGCTACGAAATCATCGATCCGACGCTGATCAAAGATGATCATCAGTACCAAATTTCCTTCGAAGACACATTGTTGCTCAATGATGCCGGGGTGTTTGCACAGGCAACTAAAAACATGAGTGTGGTTGATAAAACCTCAGGAGTGATCCTGATTGACCGCACGACAAAGCTGACTTTGACGGATGAACAGCCCGTCACCGATGGATTCCGATTGAAAATCTCCAATCCATCTGCGACAGTCCTATGGGCGGACAGCACCTATTGGAATGACGCGGCTATTTATGCACCATCTATTTCAATCTTTCGATATAGTAAAACGCTCGGCATCGGCATGGCCAGAGATTATGTAATCGAATTTGGAGATACGGGTATCGACACATCAACTGTGGTGGATATTTCGACGACCCGTCGGTTGCCTGCCATTCCAGTCAATTTTACCATTAAGAATCTTCAGACAGGTGATCCGGTGGATTTCGGCATCTGGGAAAAGGATGTATTGCCCGGTGAAGAAGGAATGTTCACTGCCTTTTCTGACAAGACTCGTTCCGATCAGGTTGTTCTGGTGGAGAAATTACGACCAGATACGACGGTTTTTTCCTGGAGCATTGAATTTAACTCGACGACGAATGATTCCCTGCACCGAAATCCCCGCGCCGGTGATAAGCTGATCATGCGCATTGTCAAGCCGTTTCTGGCTCACGATGTCTATGAATTCACCGCAACAGGAAGGTCTGTTGATGCACAACTCGTTAAAGAGCAGATGGAAAAAGTCCGCGTCGTGCCCAATCCTTATGTCGTTTCCAATTCCTGGGAGCCATTGAATCCTTATACCAATGGCCGCGGTCCACGCGAGCTGCACTTTGTCCATCTGCCTGCTCAATGCACCATTCGTATTTTCAATATCCGCGGGCAGCTGGTGCGCGAGATTGAACATAACACTCCGGATGTCGCCGATGGTACCGAAATTTGGGACATGCTTTCCAAAGATCAGCTCGAAATTGCTTATGGCATTTACATTTATTACATTGACGGCGGAGAACTGGGTGAAAAAACCGGAAAATTTGCTGTTATTAAATGATGATATTGAAAATCAAACACAAATCTTAATAAAAGGAGAGCAAATATGAAACGGTCAGTAATGCTTTTTGCCGTAATTTTGTTGGTGGTCTCTCTGCCGCTCTCGGCGCAGAATGTGACCAAAGTGGGAACGACGGCGGCGGGTTTTTTGAACATTGATGTCGGGGCTCGGGCGATTGGGATGGGAGGGGCGTATGTGTCGGTATCGGACGATGCGATGTCGATGTACTGGAATGCGGCGGGGATTGCGCGGATACAGGGAGCGCAGGCGGTGTTTACGCACAACAAGTGGTTGGCGGACATTGCGTACAATTACGCGGGATTTGCGATGAATCTGGGAAATGTGGGGACGTTGGGAGTGAACGCTCAGTTTATGACGATGGACAAGATGGAGCGGACGACGATCATGGAGCCTGACGGGACGGGAGAGTTGTTCAATGCGGGGAGTTATGCGTTTGGTTTGGCGTATGGGCGCAATTTGACGGATCGTTTTTCGATCGGGTTTAATTTCAAGTATTTGCGTGAGGAGATTTATCACAGCAATGCGTCGGGGATAGCGTTTGATATCGGGACGTTGTTTGACACGCAGTATAATGGTTTAAAGATCGGGATGAGCATCACGAATTACGGGACGAAGATGCAGATGAGCGGACGTGACATGTTGATTCAGACGGACATAGATCCGTCGATCAGCGGGAACAACCACAACATCAATGCGAATTTGTCGACGGATCAGTTTGATTTGCCGTTGATGTTTCGGGTGGGTTTGTCGATGGATGTGCTGAAGGGGATCGGGAACAGCAATTTGATATTGGCGGTGGATGCGCTGCATCCGAACGATGATGTGGAGTCGGTGAATTTGGGAGCGGAATACGTATACGGCAAGATGTTTGCGTTGCGCGGCGGCTACAAGACGTTGTTTGCGCGCGACAGCGAGCAGGGGATATGTTTTGGCGCCGGATTTCACTGGAATGTGAGCGGGATGAAGCTGATGATCGATTATGCGTACCAGGATTTCGGCGTGCTCAAGGAAATCCAGATGTTCAGCGTCGCTCTTGGTTTCTAAGAATAGCGAATTTAATGATGACTCTAATTTAGGAGATAAAAAGCATGAGAGTCCCAAATAGATACGCTCTCTTTCTGAAGATCATTTGCCTCTCTTTGATATTCTCAAGTATAGGATTTGCCGGCATCACCGGCAAAATTGCAGGCAAAGTCGTCGATATTGAGAGCAACGAGCCTCTTCCGGGCGCAAATATCGTTCTTGAAAACACACAAATGGGCGCCGCCACTAATCTGGATGGCGAATTTATCATTTTAAATATATCCCCCGGTGTTTACACCTTGAAAATTTCCATGATGGGATATAAAACGCAGAACCTGACGGATGTGCGGGTTTCGATCGATCTGACAACGCCGGTCAATGCCAAGCTGCAGCCATCCGTCATTTCCGGTGAAGAAGTGACGATTGTGGCAGAGCGACCTCTGGTGCAGATGGACAAAACGTCATCCATGTCGTCTGTTGGAGCGCAGCAAATTGCCGACCTGCCGGTACAAACGGTGAATGAAGTTCTCGAACTCCAGGCGGGTGTCATTCGACGAGGCAATGAGTTTCACATCCGCGGCGGACGTTCTGATGAGGTGGCGTTTTGGGTAGACGGCGTTCCGGTCACCAATGTCGCCAATTATAGCCAGGGAATCACGGTTGAAAACAATGCTATTCAGGAATTGCAGGTCATTTCCGGTACCTTTAATGCGGAATATGGTCAGGCGATGTCCGGCATTATCAACATCATCACCAAAGAGGGCAGTCCGAGATTCAATGGCCAGTTGCGCGCTTATGTGGGCGATTATGTCAGTAATCGTTCAGAGTTTCAAGTGCTCGATCGCGTCGAGACTATATATAATGCCGCCGGACAAGCGATAAACTCGAATGGAATCACCAGTAATCCTTTAAAACAATTCAATCCTGAATATAATCTGGATTTTAGTTTGAGCGGTCCTGTGCCGGGCACAAAGGACAAATTGACCTTTTTCACCAATGGTCGGTTTAACAGCTGGTCTGGTTATATGTATGGCCGAAACTGGTTTTTACCCACCGGCGTCCCCGGAGACAGTGATCTGGTATCCTTGAATCAGGGCGCCAATAAATCCCTTCAGGGCAAGTTGACGTGGAAGCCGGCCAATAGTATGAAAATGAGCTATAACGTACTCTGGAACGGATACGAGCAACCTTATGGCTATTCTCAGAATCAGCGTTATGTCCCCTTTGGCACTAACGAAAGCTTTTCAAATAATCAGTCTCACATTTTTTCTTTCAATCATGTACTCTCTCCTCGGACGTTTTATGAAGTGAGGGTGAATTATCTCGATTATAATAGCGAGAGTTACGTCTATAAAGATCCAAACGCGAGACCTGATTATTATGTTTATGTTTATTCTGACTCTACCGATGAGGGCGTTTATTTGCCGCCGGTTACCCTTTATCCTTCGAAATCCGTAGAAGACAGCATTTTATTTGAGCAGCTCAAACAGGAACGCCGTCAGTATGAATGGTATATCGATCCGGCAGGACCAGAAGGATATACGCATCCTGATTCCAATAATGTCGGCAGCAGTTATTCGTTCTGGAACGACGGCAGCAATCACGGTTATAATAAGAACCGAACCCAATCGTTGATTGCCAAATTAGATTTTTCCAGCCAAATCAATAAATTCAATTTGATGAAGGTGGGATTTGAGTTCCGTTCACATCAGTTGTATTCACTGGGCTACTCTCTGATTGCTGCGACTGATGCCGTATCCAACGAGCAGATTGTTCCTTATTTGCCGGCAATTCCCAATATCGACAGTCCTCAGCGCAGCGAATATACGCGGAAACCGAGAGAGTTTTCTGCTTATCTTCAGGACAAAGTGGAATTGAAGGAAATTATCTTCAACTTGGGTATGCGATTTGATTGGTTTGACGCCAATTACGTGGTTCCGGCAGATCCTGAAGATCCGGACATCTATCATCCCATGAAGGCCGAGCACATCTATCGGAATTGGGTTGAACCCCCTCCTGGACTTTCGCAACCGGAATACGAAGCTTATGTCCAACAGTTCGAGGAAATGACGCCTGATGAACGGCGTTCGATGATGCATACCAAGGTGACGCCCAAAATGCAGGTCAGTCCTCGCTTGGGTATTGCCTATCCGATTACTGACACCGGCGTCATTCATTTTTCTTATGGTCACTTTTTCCAAATTCCAGCCTATGGTGAGATGTATACCGACCCTGATTTTAAAATTAATCCTTCAGGAGGAAACACCGTTTTTGGCAATGCTGACCTGAATGCAAAACGCACAGTACAATACGAAATTGGACTGCAGCAGCAAATCGGCAAGGATCTCGGAATTGATGTTACCATCTTCTATAAAGATATTCGCGATTGGGTGGGAACTAGCCCATTGGTAAAAACCACTCTTCCCAGTGTCCTTTATTCGACCTATGAGAATAAAGATTATTCGAATGTGCGCGGTATCACCGTCAAAATGGAAAAGCGTATGGCGGCAAACTTTGCAGCGAACATCGACTACTCTTTCCAGATTGCCGATGGTTCATACTCGAATCCCACAGATGCTTTCAATGCGGAAACAAATCTGCAGGAACCGCGGCTGAATTTAATCCCCATGTCGTGGGACCGTCGCCACTCGTTGAATGCACAGTTGGTTTATACCAAGAATAACTGGACGTTCTCAAGCATCGGACGGTTTTATTCCGGTTTTCCCTACACGCCATCCTTCCCACGGGCGCAATTTGTCGGCGGCGCCGCAGTCTCAGGATTGCCGGAGAATAGCTCGCGCAATCCAAATCAAACGACTGTCGACCTGAGAATCAACAAACGGTTAATGTTGGGCGCGTTTGATGTGAATCTTTTCGCCTATATACAGAACTTGTTTGATTCGGATGATGCAACGTCTGTTTATTCGGACACAGGATCGCCCGACTATACTACCAATATTACTCCCCAACAGGTTGGTTATGATCCCAATCGAATTGGGACTGTTGAGCATTATGTGCTGCAACCCGGATTTTATTCAGCGCCTCGTCAGATCCAAATCGGCTTTTCAGTCGGTTTTTAAACGTATTGGAGGAAGATGAAATGAAAAACCTTTTTAAATATCTCATCGTTGTTTTTATCTTCGCCTGTTGGTTTTGCAGCGGCGCAGTGGCGCAGATGCAGGGCCTCCATGGCGATTATTTAGAGTTGAGGGACGGGGTCCATTCCGGCAATCTCTTCCGGACGACCTTTTATAATGATGGCACTTCCGGCGCCATCAATGATCCATCGGCTTTTGCCGGTGAATGGCCGATCAACTCGGGGACCAAGTATATGATCGACGGCAACTTGTTCGTCGGGGGTGAGGTGATCGATAGCGAAGGGCAAGTCAAGCACATCATGACCGAGGTGAGAAGTTCGATCATCGGCAATTCCACCGGCGATAGAAGTCCGGATGGTGATTGGTGGACTTTTCTGCCGTTGCCGGGATTCGCTTCCAAAGACACCAATAAAATTGCCATGAGCAAATGGCCGTGGGCGTGGCCTTATGTTTGGCCCGATAGAATTGATGATCCGGTTGATCCGGGATGGCCTGGACAGTGGAACGGATATTTTGGCAAGGATGTCTATAACGCGGATGAAGAGAGCTTTTTTGTCGCCGATGACTATACCAATGCGGAATTTAAATTCTATCCTGACAGCACCGACTTGCTCCGTCGCGGTTTGGGAATTCGTATGTGGGTGCGCGGCTTTCAATGGTCAAACGCACTGGTCGAGGACGGCCTGTTTAACCTTTTTGACTTGGAAAATATCGGCACGTTCAATCATGATAAAATGGTGTTCGGCTACAAGTACGGCAATAATATGGGCGATACGAAAGACGGCGGTGACGGCGGTGACGACATGGGGGGATTCGACAAAGAATCTGACTCTGCTTATCTTTACGATTTCGATGATATCGGCTACGGCGGCTGGACCCCGATCGGCTATTTCGGCGGTGTCTTTTTGGAGTCACCGGGCAATCCCTATGACGGCATTGATAATGACGGCGACGGCGTGATGGGGGATGGTACTGTCATCTCCGAATCCATGTTCGATACGAAAACGTTGGGTCTTTCTGATCCGATCGTTGTAACCGACTATGAGACCTTTGAGCGCAAACTGACCAGCATGGCGGAACTTGCTGTCGATACGCTTAAAATTCCTTATCAGGATTTGATCTTTAAATTCTGGGTGGGAAAATCGCTGCAGGAGATTCCCTTTGATTTGGTCGACAATAACCTGAACGGGATCATTGACGAAAATAATGGTGCTGTAGTGGGTGAGGGCGCTGATGCGTACACCTCATATCTTTATGTCGGATTGAAAGCCATCGATTACTACACCGGCGCTGGTCGTAATAATATCCTGCTGGATGAACGACGGAACGATGGGATTGATAATGATGGTGATTGGGATCCGGCATTTGATGATCTGGGTGCAGACGGGGTCGCCTTTTCCGGTGATCCGGGCGAGAGTGACGGCATACCGAGCAATGGTGAGCCTCATTTTGATAAAACCGACGTCGATGAAACCGACATGATTGGTTTGACCAGCTTCAGCCTCTATGTGTGGGAGAATCTGCCGCAATACGATGATGAAAAAGTCTGGACCTATTTGCTTCCCGGCTTTTTTGATGACGAATTGCTGAACGCCAATATCGAATTGCTCTATGGCTCAGGTTATTTCCCGGTGAAGGCAGGTACTATCGAGCGATTTTCTATGGGCACCATGTGCGGCATCAATCGGGATGATTATTTGGAGAACGTCAAGTGGTTCACCAAAGCATACGGCGAAAATTATAATTTTGCCAAAGCGCCGAATATTCCTACAGTCCAGGCAATTCCCGGCGATCATCGCGTGACCCTCATTTGGGATAACGCAGCAGAAGAATCCGAAGATCCGATTACCGGTAAAGACTTTGAAGGGTACAAGATTTATCGTTCGACCGATCCGGGCTGGAATGATGCAATGCCTATCACCGATGGGCAGGGCGTGACGACTTATCGAAAACCCATTGTGCAATTCGATCTGGCGAACGATATTTCCGGCTATGCACCGGTCGATGTCAAAGGCATAAAATTTAATCTCGGCAACAATACCGGTATCGTCAACACGTGGACAGACAGCACGGTTGTCAACGGCCAGACCTATTTTTATGCGGTGACCTCCTATGACCGTGGATCAGCCCAAGGCGGGTTGGCGCCCAGTGAATGCTCGAAATTCATCACCCTCAATACTGCCGGTGTGGTTCAGGATAAGGGCAAAAATGTCGTCGTCGTACGTCCTGAAGCCCCAACCAATGGTATGGTTCCCACAGAAATCAGCGGTGCGGTGGCGATTCGGGGCGGGCAGGCTGACAGCAAAATTGGATATAAAGTGATCAATCCACTGCTGATTAAGGATAAAAACAAATACCAAATCAGTTTTGAGGATACGATGCTTACCGGCAGCGCCAGCACACTCACCTATGTCACCAAAAATATGACCTTGGTGAATGTAACCAATCCGAGCTCGCCGGACACCCTGATCAAAAAGAGTCCCAATGTGAAGACGGGTGATGTGCTCCCGATCACCGAAGGCTTTCAAGTGATCCTGGCCAGTGTGGCAGAATTAGGCGTCCGCGCCGACAGCTCTATGTGGAGTCGAGACAGCGTATACGCCTATGTTGTCGAGCCTTTCCTCTATGGCAAAACCAGAGGAGTTCCATTGCCCTTCGACTATGAAATCGAATTCGGTCCCGTCGGCATGGATACATCGACGGAACTTTCGGTTTCAGCAACGAGAAAATTGCCTGCAATTCCAGTGAATTTCAGTGTCACCAACCTGGTGACTGGGAAAAAGATCGATTTCGGTTTTTGGGAAAATGACAAATTGGCCGGTCAAGAAGGCACCTTCACGGCGTTCACCGACAAATCGCGCACCGATCAGATCATTTTTATCGAGCCTGATGTCAACGACTCGACAGTGATTTCCTGGTCGTTGGAATTGGACAGCGCGACCAATGATTCATTGCACAATAATCCGCGCGCCGGCGATTATTTAATTGTCAAAACCGTCAAGCCGTTCATGGCAAGCGACGTCTATGAGTTTGAGACATCTGCTCAGTATGTTAACGAAGCCACAATCGACTTGGAAAAGATACGGGTTGTTCCCAATCCCTATGTCGTCACCAACTCTTGGGAACCATTGAATCCCTATTCCAACGGACGTGGACCGCGTGAACTCCATTTCACCCATCTGCCTCCCAATTGCACGATTAAAATATTCAATGTGCGCGGTCAATTGGTAGCCGAATTGGAATATCACGCGGGCAGTGACATTCTCGATGGCACTCTCGTCTGGAATATGTTGACCAAAGATAATCTGGACATTGCCTATGGTATCTATATTTATCATGTGGACGCGGGGGAAAACGGCGCTAAAATCGGTAAATTTGCAATAATTAAATAATTGATAGGCTCACCCCGATAGGGGTGAGCCTCTTTATTTAACGGGATGAATTGACTCCTCAACTGTTTATAAAGGAGTGAGGAAATGAAACTCCGACTGTTTGGGCAGTTGTTGCTTATTTATTGCCTCGCAACAACTTTTGCTTCGTTCGCCGGAACAACGGGCAAAATATCCGGCGCTGTTTATGATGCCGGCACTGGAGAACCAATGCCGGGGGTGAATGTCGTATTGCAGGGGACGCTATTGGGTGCAGCGACAGATGCACAAGGCCGCTTTATCATCATGAATATCCCTCCCGGCCAATATACCCTGAGCATCACCATGATCGGTTATACGACCCAGCGCATCTCTCAGGTCGGCGTCAACATAGACATGACCACGCCGATCCAGGTCAAATTAACGCAAACCGTTCTTGAAGCCGGTGAAGAGGTGACCATTGTCGCTGAAAGACCGCTGGTGCGTATGGACATGACCTCCTCATTATCTTCAGTGGGAGCAGAGGAAATCAGCGCCCTTCCTGTTCAGGAGGTGCAGGATGTCCTTGAGCTCCAAGCCGGCATAGTACGGGATGGCAGTGATCTGCACATCCGCGGCGGAAGAGCCGGCGAGATCGCGTATTGGATCGACGGCGTCGCTACAACCGATGTTTTTTCCGGACGTATGGGCCTGCAAGTGGAAAATAACTCTATCAAAGAACTCCAGGTAATCAGCGGAACATTCAATGCAGAATATGGTCAGGCGATGTCCGGCATTATTAATATCGTCACCAAGGAAGGGCAGGCTGATTATTCCGGCATGCTGAAAGCTTGGATTGGTGATTACGTCAGTCATGATGAGACATTCGCCGTTGCCGAACGTGTATATCGTGGCGCCGATGCCGAAACAGGCGAAACCTTGGGCGTGGGCGAGTACGAAAACCCTTTGAAAAAATTTAATGCCAATTACAATTTGGAAGGCAGCCTCAGCGGACCGGTTCCGTTCACTTCCGGCAAACTGAACTTTTTTGTCAACGGCAGGATGGTTTCCGATGAGGGATATCTCTACGGAAGACGATGGTTCCTCCCTTATGGATTACCTGGCGACAGCGCCCTGGTCCCTATGAACGCCTATAGTCGTTCCTCCCTGCAGGCGAAACTAACCTATCATTTGGGAAAGAATATCAAAATCAGCTATAACGGATTTGTCAATCAATATACTGCCGATCGCCAGTTTCAACAGTCATTTAAATACAATCCTGACGGCACGCCACAACAACATGGACACAGCAACACTCAAATTCTGTCTTTGAATCATGTGCTGTCACCGACAACCTTTTATGATCTGAAATTGAATCGATTCTACAACGATTATGAGCAATATGTTTATGAAGACCCGAACGTCAT
>RPQV01000009.1 GCA_003818595.1 Calditrichota bacterium | reverse complement strand
GGGATAGAGCAATTCAATAGCATCTTCTGCAGCCGATAAATCACCTTTGCTGGTAAATATTTCGGTTGCCAAAAGTCGAAATTCAGACGTTAACTCTGTTTTTGTCTCGCCGGCCACTTTAATTGCCTGATCAAGCCGAGTTTGGGCAGAGGAATAATTCTCAATTATCAGCTGTGCACGACTCATTTCCAACAAAATAGAGATCTGCCGATCGACAAATCTGCCGGCCTGGGCAGTCGTCAACGCCTTTTGTAAATAATTTTGTGCAGCAGAAATGTCACGCAGATCTACGGCTAATATGCTTCCCGCTCGAACCAGACATTCGATCTGTTTTTGAGAATTTTTTTGCCGTTGGTAGCGATCAGCCGCCTGACGGAAAAAATCTACCGCTTGCCGATAGCTTGCACCTTCACGCAATCGATCACCAAACTGAACAAAAGCGGTTGCATCGTCAAATTCTAAACCATATGCACGGCATGTCTGCCGATATTGCTGCAGAACAACATCCGCTGCATTGTTTTGTTGTAGTTGTAAATGAGCGACATGGAGTTGCAACATCGCTTCCGCAGCGGCTTGCCACTCTTTTCTTTTTGAGAATGCATCGATCCGTTTTTTCAACACCGATATGACGGTTTGCCATTTTCCACCATTCACAGCAGATTTAAATAAATGATTTTCTGTTTCGGCGGCAATCGAGCTCGTTGGATTCGCTTCTGCTAGTGTTTGTAAATCATTATCGATGGCTTCAGACCATTGTCCTCGTCGAAATGCATCTTCAGCTTGAATTAGTTTGTTATCAAGTGAAGTGTTTAGGTATTGTTGTTCTTCTCCTCCTGCATATCCATAAAACCCATACAGTTGATATCCAGCGTACCAAAGGAAAGGCAGTGATAGCTGTTCGAGCTCATATCGGGTTTGTCTCAAAGCCTGAGATGGTGGCTGCGTCTGCAGATGAGCGTAAAACCGGCGATAAAAAACATGACTCGAGTCGTCGGTTGGCCACAAGGACACCAAAACCGTTGTCGCTCCATTGTATAAAAATGCGCGTTCCCAGGCTATTAATGGTTCAACTTGCTGTTTGTTAAGTTTTAGATTCTTCGAATTGAAGGTGATTAAAGTGGCATTTGTCTTTTCAGCGTAAAATAATGAAGGTTTTACATTCGGGATGCTTGTATCATCATGAATAAATTTTGAATATGACGGAAAAGTGATGTTCCAATCCATTTTTCCTTCGAGGTGAAGGATATTCGCCTCGCTTAGTTCTTGAGGTAGTTGCTCTTCGAGCAACTCATTGGATGACGAATCGGGCAAGGTGACTTGAAATTCAGCAAGCTGTTTTATAGAGTCGGCCAGAGCCCCCGCTGCTATAAAAATGCGATGACCCGTAGGGCGACGATTGTTTACACTGAGCATATAGCTGGTGAGGCTGGACACGATGGTTTCAATTTGGGGGAAACCGCATTGTTCGAATAGTGTCGACCAAGGAAATGAAAAAAGGTCAAAATCAGGAATGAAAGTGACATGCTGAAATTCCCGCAGCGGCAGCCGACTCAGCACATCGGCAATAATTTCAACATCGGACGAATCTTTATAACCCTCGATCAGCCATTTTTGCAAGGTAGAGTTCAAGTCAGCTTTCCGTATGGGAGCATCAACGAAATGGATAGTTTGCGACGTGACCAACCAGAATCGGCATTGCATTTCAGAGATGAGTTGATATAGAATCGCCTCGTTGCCATGCAGGGTTGCTTGAATTTTATTGATGGGGATCGAGCTGATGTGAATCAAATGCTCCAGCTCGGGCGCCCGATGCCTGATTTCGTTTATCATCGCCGCATATTGTTCCTGCAGCTCTTCCAGCTTGAGAGTTAGTCCATGTTGAACCTTGGGACTTTTTGCAGCGACAGATTGCATTGATAATTCCAGCCGTTCGATTTCAGTTTGAAGCGAATCCGTTCGATCCCAGAGCGTCTGCTGTTCGACAGAGAGAAGTTGCAAGCTATTTTCCCCCAGGATGTCGATGAATGCTTTTTCCCGCATTCTTTCGGCTGTTTGAAGCGCCTCTTGTGTGCGATTTTGCGAGACCATGCCGTCGATGAGGAGACGGTATGGTTCCTGCACCAAGTTTCTCTTTCGCGTTGCGGTCAATCCTGAGGGGAGCTCTTGATCGGATTCCAAAATCCGAATAGCTTCCTGGAAATAAAAAGAGGGGTCTATGGCCGGTAAAGACGAGCTTTTTTGAACGTTTAGAGTCGTATTCTGCAGCAATTTGCCCAAGCTGGTATCAATTTGCCACTGCAGTTGACGGAGCTTGAACTGGAGAGACATATCTCTGGCCTCAACAAAATCTTGAAGGGCGGAACGCTGATCTCCAAAACGCAGGTGGTTCTCCGCACGGTGGAAAGTGATTGCACACAACTCAGATGACAATCCATAACTTTCTGCCAATTGTGCTGCTTGTCTCAAGTATGCATCAGCTTGGGCCGCCTGTTGCAGCACGGAATAGCCAAATTCCACATCTGCCGGGCTGTTCACCGACGTGAAATCGGACGTGATGACTGCCAGATTAGCCAACAACAGGTAATAGTGCGCATGTGTCGCGGCATAAAGCGTCTGATCTTCAGCAGTTAATTTGAGCATTTCCAGCAGTTTTCCGCTTATCCAATCTTTATATTTTGCCAGGTTTTGCCTGACGATCGCATTCTCTTCTTTGGATATGGTAAGAACGACCTGAGCGGCATTTTCTAAATTCAATAATTGTCCGGGAATGTACTTGGTTTTTACGCACCACCAATAAGAATTGGTAAACATTCTCCAGGCGCTGTCATAATCACCTTTTAGAAAATAGAGATATCCCATGTTATTTTGAAACACAGCCTGAGCATCGATGTCATGCCGCAGTTCATATATTTGGAACTTTTTTTGATAAAAGGAGATGGCGTCATCAAACATTTTGTCATCTTGAAATGCCTGAGCGAGAATGGTATATATAAACGCCTCTTCTTCCTCAGTGGACAACTCTATGGTTGATTTCGCGCCCACTTTTCGGAGATCATACGGAAAGGGAAAATAGAGATCAAAAAATCCAATTTGCAGATAAATGGGGTTACTCTTTTTGCGCAGCACTTTGCCGCTTTCCAAAAGCTGCAAAGATTCATTCGCATATTGCGCCGACAATCTTCGCTGATTTAGCCGAAAATGATGAAAAGCTATGCTGCGATAGCTGCGCATCAGTCCGTCCCATAATTCGCGTCGCCTTTCAATTTCTGCTGCCTGCATATAATGCTCGAGCGCTTTGGGGCTGTTCTCACCGATTTCGTACAATAATGCGAGTCGTTTTATATTGAGCAGCACGCGTAATTCATTATTTGACTTTCGATAAAGTTCAATCGCTCGGGTTAAATAATACGGGCCATTTTTTTGGTCGTTGACAAATAATGAACAATGTCCCATCTTTTCTTTAATCAGCACCTCTTCTTCAGAGGTGGCAAAAGATGAGTCATTAGCCAAGCTGACATGGTAAAACTCATAGGCTTTTCTAAAACCGAATTCGCCAAGATTATAATAGTTGTTGGCCATATTCAGGGCTAAAAGCGCTTCCAGATGGGGATTTTGCCGTTCATCATTTAGTGCCAAGGCGCGCGTCAGTTCCTGGATTGCCATTTCATAGTAACGGGGGGGTTTAGTCTCTTCATAAAAAGTCAAGGTATGATATAACCAAACAACCGGCGCGCTGAGGGTTCCCCCTGCTTTTCGCCAAAAGCTTTTCGGCAATACGGCCTTCAAATGCTGATCGTTTTCCAATAATTCATAATTGAAACTGAGTGTCAGATAAGCTTCGATGAGGTTATAATCAAATGAGAGTGCCTTGTGCAGTACCTCATTTGACTGGAGCAGAGCATGAGCATCAGCAACTGTTGTTTCAAAATTTTGCAGATTTCGTCTTGCGCCCTTGTACGAATATGCCAAACCGAGAGCGTATAGATGGATATTGTCATTGGGAATGTTTATGAGCGCTTGATTATACTCAGAAATCACCTGATCAATTTCTCCCATTAAATAGCGGCTCTCTATATAACCTTGATGGGAAGGAATATGACGAGGATTCACCTGCAATACTTGCTGAAAACGAGTAGCGGCTAACGAATAATTTTGAGTGGACAATAATTCTCGCGCTGACTGGTACAAAATATCTGTAAAGCGCTCGTCAGATTTCTGCATCAGATCAGTCCGAAAAGGACGATATAAGGCCGAGGTGTTTTCAAGCGAATTAGTCGCCTGCAATAGTTCTCCTTTTTTCAAAAGGACGTCTGCATACATCATCTGCGCTTTAAAATTCTCTTCAGGCAAATGATGAAAATGTGACTGGATATAATCCAACGTTTCCAGTGCGGTATCATAATCCAGGCGGCGAATATAAATTTCAGCTATTTTGAAAAATGGTTCGACGATCAGAAGGTCAAAAGTACTGAAATGTCTGATGATTGCTTTATATTGCGCCAGGAGGTCGTCGTCATCGCGGAGGCCTGAGGTGAACAAATCAAGAATTCCTTCTTGAACCTGTCGGATCAAGGCCGTTTCGGAATAATACTGTTGCAAAAGTTGAGAATAACTAAAGAAGGAATCCATAAACCGACCCTGCTGTTTTTGCAGCGTGGCCAATTTAAGCAGGGCAGCGGCGCCTATTGAGCGCTGAGTCGGGAAGATCAGCGGAATTTCTCGAAATAGTTGTTCCGCTTTATTACTCTGATGATCTGCCTCGTAAAGGTCACCCTCCAAAAGCATGGAGCGGGCTACAAAGAGGCTGTCCTGCGTATAGTTGGTGCGGACAAATTCCAGATTTTGGAAGAGGACACGAATATTATCGGCCGGTTCGGAGTCGGCACTCAGTTGATCGAGGCTGAGTTTAAACAATTCGGCGTATGCTGAATTTTCTTTGGTGTTGGAGTATTGCGAAAGGAGGATGTCAAAGTGTTTTCGAGCCTGATCACTGTATCCGAGAGTGAAAAATGTTACCGCGATCTCATAGAGGGATGAAGATATTTGCTGGGCTGAATCCACGTGTATATCTGCTAATGTTTGAAAAGACTGGATACGTTGCCAAAGTATTCTTTGCTGGTCGATTGACAACTCCCCAAGTCGTGCTTTTGTGAATAGGCGATAGATATCATGACTGTCCAGCTGATCAGGCAATGATTCCGGCAAAGTTAATTTTGGATCGGCTTTTTTTGTTTCCGGCAAAATATCATCTGCTTTGACTTGATAGATGTCGTGATTTCCCTTTATTTCAGAAACAAAATATATAGATCCATCTGATCCATATTCCGGTTGGCGTGGATCATAGGCAGCAGATATCAATGGACGGGCTGTATGGACAATGCGTTCATCAAAGCTGTTCCGATACATGAGATAGCACGGATTCAGCGGTGTCTGATGCTCAGCAGGAAGATGAGAAACATCGACCGCCCATAACACGGATTTATCAGAGGGAGAAATGACGCCGTCGCGGTTATCGTCAAAATCATTGCGAATGAAGAGTATCGTGTTTGCGTCGGGCGACCACGTGGGAAATCCATCAGCAGCAGCTCCTTTTGTAACCGGCCACATCGGTCTTTCCAAACTATCCGTTCGCGCTTGTGTCTCGACGAGTTCTCGGGCAGCATACAGATTGATAATCCAGATATCGCCGTGACCGCTGTCCTGTCTGAATGATGTAAAAGCGATGTATGGTTGTTTGGGGCTCCAGGCAGGGTGGGTCGCTCCTCCGTGAGTCAGCTGCCGGACATTCTGGTTTTTTTTGGTCATAAACCAGATTTCCGGTCTGCCAGTCCGGTCAGATACCCAGGCGATGTGTTCGTCATATTCTGAGATGCTGGGAAATCCGTCAAATCCCATATAGGTTGTCAACCGTTCTGGTTCACCTTTGCCTATCAGCTCTCCGCGGACACTGCGGAGGTTCAAACGAAAAAGATCGCCCTTTGCATCGCTACGTTGTGAGACAAAAATGAGATAGCGACTCTTTTTATCCCAAACGGGATAAAAGTCATCAGCCTGATGAGTGGTCATTTGACGGGAACGCCCAGTCTTCAGGTTTTTTATATAGATATCATAATTTCCGGATTGGTTGGAGACAAAAGCCATCCATTTGCCGTCGGGAGAAATACGGGGGGATAAATCTGAATCTGGATGGGTGGTTAATTGAGTGAATTCGGAACCGATTTTAAATATAGTTTGTTGAGGAGCCGCCGGTAAATTGGACAAAGCCATTAAAAAGGCCGAAATGAATATGGTCCGATAGCGGGAGCGGAGTTGGGTTTTCATATTTTTATTTTGATTTTGCTTTTTCAATCCATTGGCCATCAGGTTGTTGAATCATAGTACCCACTTCTGATTTTTCTCCCTGTATTTTAGCAAAAGTCGATAAGGCGTCGGTATTTTCCTTTTCCGAGGACGCGTCGACAGCAAGCAGCCGCTGATAAATAATGCGGCGATCTCGATTTTCATCTGCAACGATTTTATCCACGATGTTTTTGTAAACAGGATCTGATTCATATTTTGAACTTCCCAAAATTTCCAGATAGCCTGCTCTATTTTCACCTATCACCTTGCTCCGCTTTAGTTCATCAATTTCATCTTTATTAAATTGTTGATTCTGCATCGCCTGCAACACCGATTCCTGTTGTCCTTCTGCAGCAGAAACAGCATTTGTGCTCGTACGGGCGGAAGTTGTCGCGAGATTTTGAGTAGAGAGCTGTTCATAAGCACCCAGAATCTGGCTTTCGAGAGCCGTTTTTTCTCCTGTTAATGTAATTTCCGGTGTTTTAATGCTGCAGTGAATGGTCACGGTGAAGATGATCGCGGAGGAAATTAGCTTTTTCATTCTGCACTCCGACTGCTGGTCTGGTTCATATTCAAGAAATAGGCGATGGGAATTCGGCTCAACTCCAAGCCGCCGCCGCTGAGCCGAACTGGAAAGTACCAAGGTTGATCAAAATACACTGCAGGATAGCAATAGCTGTGGCGAATTTCGAATTGAAATAATCGAGGTTTAAAGCCACGATTGATGAGTATGCGTGTGCTGCGGATGCCGGAATCTTTACCCTCCGGATCCAGTGAACGCAGCAGGTTGTCCGCCACTTTAGATTCTATTTCAGTAATATTAAAATAACCATTTATATCGATGCCTTGTTCAACATCAATTCCTCGTCCCTGTATTTCAGCATGTGCGGTGATGATTCCGCCTTCGTCTGCTTTGGCGGCAGGCAGAAGGAGTGCCGAGTTGATGCCCGAAAAATGAGCAGAGAGCTTATATTCAGCGTCCAAGATGTTATCCATCCCGGCCACAATGGCCAACTGACCGCCTATATTACCGCCGTAGACATCAAATAGAAAAGAAGGAATTTCTATCCGGCCATTGCCAAGATATGCCTCTAAAGTAATATTTTCAACTTGATATTCACCCACTTCAACGCGACGTATCGAAATGCGGCTTTTATTGATATGGTCGGTATAGTAATTTCGGTATAGAAAATAGTCAATCAAACCCGCTGAAGGCGTTTTGACAATGGGCTGAGAGGAACCTAGGAGCATCATTTCCTGCAGGTCGATTTTTTGGGACAATGAAATATCAGCATTAATCCGACTAATGCGCGTGTTGTTGGGAAGGAAAAAACTGAGGTCTTTGGCCTTCAACCGGGCATCCAAGTGTGCGGTATTCTGATTTGTGCCCACGAAGCAGACGATATCATTTTCTCCCTTGAATCGTATATCCTTCGTAACCACAAGGGTGTCTTTGGCAGCCTGATGGAATTCCATGTGTGCGTTGATTTGCGGATTGTTGATCAAGTCGGAAACGCTGCCGGCGATGAAACCAAAAGTTTTAAGATCGGGCAACGACACATAGCCGGTATCCACATTTATATATTGGAAATTGTCCTTCATGGTCATGTGTAACCCGATTTTGTTGTTGAGGAAAGTGAGGGGTTCTGTAACGGTTGACAGGGTGCTGTCGATTGAAAGAACAAAGTCCAATTTTCCCCCTGATTTTGAATCAATTTCGGCTTCGGAGTTGATTTGTAGATTTTTAATAAAGAGATTTTCAAAAGTAAAATCGAGATCCGTTGGTGAGGTAACAATCTGTACCGCAGCGGAATACGAGGTATCTGCTCCTTGGATATCTAAATTCATATCTCCAGTCAGACGGGTCTTGCCGTTTATGTGAAAACCTTCCAATGGCTTCTTTATTTCCATAGGCAGCCATTCCAAGAGGGCAGCATGGTCGAGAATCATCTCGTTGATCTGGCCGCGTACACTCGTTTCCTGATTCAGCCTCAAAGAGGCATCCATTTCACCGGAGAAAAAATGGTTGACCTTCACCAGCAGTTGATGCAGCTGTATATTTTGGAAAAGCTCATCCGTACTCGCCAACAAAGAAGCATTCATCGACAATGGGGAAAGCTGCATAGGCTGGTTCTGTTCTGGAGATTTGAGCAGTAGAGAATCTGTCAATACTGACATGGTCGCCTTTATAGAGTCAAGAGTAATGATCTGCAGCTCCATATTAGCGGATACGGTTCCAAGTGCCTGACTTGCAGGGAGTTGACTCAGATCAAAATTTATGACTGACAAATTTCCTCTGCCTTTTATTCTCTGCAGAGTAGATCCGCCGGCTGCAGACATCTCAGCCTCAATATCAGCTCCGAGAAAATTATGCAGCGAAAGAGCCAAATGTGCAAAAGAAGGAATCAAATTATCATTCAGTCCGGTATTCAATTTAAACCCCATTTTGCCGCTGAACACTTTATCAACCTGCGGCAGGGTCAATGCAAGAGAATCGTAATGAACATCGAGTTCGAATTTTGGGGAAATGATTTTGTTATAGCCGACGCTTCCGCTTGACGTTGCAATAAGGTTGAGGTTTTGAATAAACGACTCTCCGCGATTAATGGTCGCTCCGAGTTTCTCCATACCCAGCTGAAATGACCACGACAGTCTGCTCTGTGCATCGGTACTGTCCGGGATATTGCCACTGAACTCTGATCCAGCGATGGATATCTCGGCATTTGGATTGTGCAGGTAAATATCGGGCATAGGCAGCTCAGGGACAAACTCGATCGCCAGACCTAATAATTGCGCGACTGGAACTCCACCGGCAAAAAACCGGCCATGTAAATAAGGCCGGTGCAATAGGCTGTCGGCTTGAAGATTCATTTTTACCCAAGGTATATTTTGTACTCGAAATACTATTGAATCGATTCGAGCGCGCTCCTGTTGAAGGTTCAATAGGCCACCTAGTGCAAATGAAAGCGGAAAGGATTCGTCAGTTTGCAACAGTTTTTGGTCATTTGCGTGTAGTTCTATATTTTGTAGTTGGGCGGCACCGTTGAAATTGATATTCTCTAAAGAATGAAGGTTCAAATTAAACGTGGCGTCTAAAACACCGGCAAAAAGCATAGAGTCGTGGGTGCTCTTTTGGGTGAACAGGATATTGGATTTTTTGAGCTGGAGGCTGAACTGACCCTTGATCAGACTGTCCTGATCGAGCACCTGACCCTTGGGGAGATGCACTTGATCCATGAATAGATTAATTTCACTCAAAAAAATATGCTGTGCAGTAGTCGAATTCTGGCTGTCGACAACAATATCCGCATTCTGCAGTCGAAATCGCTCGAGTTGAAATGAGACAGGCAATGCTGCTGGTGCAACGGCGCTATCTGCTGCCGGACGCGATTCAATTGTATCCCCGATAATGGGAGAAATTTCCAATTCGATTTGAGGTTCGTCAATCAGTACCTCATTAATCACCAACTGTTTTTTTAATAATGGCTTGAAGCTATATTTTAATGAAGCCTGTTTTGCCCGCAGCGATTTAATGGGGAAGGGAATATTTCCTGAATCGGGTCGGCTTTGCAGAGATATGTTTTGGAAGACAAATCCGTTAAATATATTAAAGTGTGCAATCGAAAATTGCAGATCACCCTGAACGGCCTCTGCGACAATGGGTTTGAGGTGATGTTCAATTCGTTTGGGAGTCAAATAGAGCAGGAGTCCGGTCACCAAAAGGCCGATCAGTAGAAAGAATAGCGCGAATGAAAAAAGTAAAAAGCGCCCGATTCTTGACAGCGCTGAGCGTTTTTTGAGTTCATGATTGTCTAAATGTTGTTCAGTCATAAAACAGTAAAAACTCATCCAATGAGGGCGTCAAGTCAGATTCCGAGCTATTTGTTATCTATTGCGGATGTTCTAAAACTTTTAACCTGTTGAGTTCTCTACACAATTCGATCATTCACGAGTTGGAGAACCGACAGCTTTTTTGCGCAATTTTATTTTGCTGTGGAGAGCCAATTCAAAAACCTGATCAAGCGTTTCGACCGGAAAGAACTGCATTCCCCTTTTTGCGTTTTCGGGGATCTCATCCAGATCATCCTGATTTTTTGCAGGTAAAATGACCTTTTTGATGCCGGCGCGTCGAGCTGCAAGCATCTTTTCTTTTATTCCTCCAACCGGCAGAACTTTTCCGCGGAGAGTGACTTCGCCGGTCATAGCAATGTCATTGCGCACAGGTTTATTTTGGAGCAACGATACCAATGCAGTAGCAATAGTTACGCCGGCGGAGGGGCCGTCTTTCGGAATTGAACCCGCCGGTACGTGAATGTGAATATCCATCTTGGCAAAAAATTCTTCGGACAAATTAAGGTCTTGATAGCGTGAACGTATGTATGATAAGGCAGCTTGAGCGGATTCCTTCATTACATCCCCAAGTTGGCCGGTCAATATAAGTCCCTTTCCACCAGGCATTTGCGTTGCCTCGATGAACAGAACATCTCCTCCAGTTGGAGTCCAGGCAAGTCCTGTGGCTACGCCGGATTGAAGGGTTCGTTCCTTGACTTCAGCATAAAACTTTTCAGGACCCAGATAATCGCTGAGTGTTTCCACTGAGATAGTTTTTTTGACATCATCTTTCCCCGCTGCGACTTCGCGTGCTACTTTGCGACATATTGTGGCGATTTGCCGCTCCAAGCTGCGGACGCCTGCTTCGCGGGTATACGCCTGAATGATTTTTTGGATAACGGCCTTGGGGAAGGTAATGTTCTTTTTTTTCAGACCATTCTCTACAATTTGTCTGGGTATAAGGTAGGTGATGGCAATTTGAACTTTCTCTTCTTCAATATATCCCGGCAAATGAATAATCTCCATGCGATCTCTCAAGGCTGAAGGTATGGTGTCGAGGATATTCGCCGTGGTAATGAACATTACTTTTGAGAGATCGAAGGGAACATCCAGATAATGATCAGAAAACGAAAAATTTTGTTCGGGATCGAGGACTTCGAGTAAGGCGGAGGAGGGATCACCCCGAAAGTCCTGACCAATTTTGTCAACTTCATCCAGCATAAAAATAGGATTGTTGCTGCCTGCGGTTTTTAGGCTCTGAATGATGCGCCCAGGAAGGGCACCAATATAAGTGCGTCGATGTCCGCGGATTTCGGCTTCATCATGAACCCCGCCTAGAGATATGCGGACAAAATTGCGTCCCATTGCGCGCGCAATGGAGCGTCCTAGCGACGTTTTGCCGACTCCTGGAGGTCCGGTAAAACAGAGAATCGGTCCCTTGGAATCTTTTTTCAACTTGCGCACTGCGAGATATTCGACAATCCGCTCTTTTACTTTTTTTAAATCGTAGTGATCTTCGTCCAAAACCCCTTGTGCTTTGTCTATATCCAGATTATCCTGTGTGGTGACCGACCAAGGAAGAGCAATTATCCAGTCGATATAGGTGCGTGAAACCGTATATTCTGCTGCACCGGGCTGCATTTTGGCCAGCCGCTCCAATTCGCGCATGGCTTCTTTATTTGCCTCTTCCGGCAGTTTGGCTTCGACGATTTTTTGTTTCAACTCATCGATTTCTGCAGAACGTTCATCGCCCATTCCCAGCTCTCTTTGAATGGCGCGAAGTTGTTCGCGCAGGAAATATTCTCTCTGATTTTTTCCTAACTCACTCTGAACTTGGTCTTGGATTTTTGATCCCATTTCCAAAACTTCAAGTTCACGACTGACAAATATTGTCAATTTTTCCAGACGTTTTTTAATGTCGACAGTTTCGATGATGTTTTGCTTCTCCTCGACCGACAAATTGAGGTTTGAAGCGATGAGATCAGCCAGTTTGCCCGGATGATTGGTGTTGACGACGACAATCTGTAACTCGTCTGGAAGTTGAGGGACCAAAGAAACAACCTTTTGAAACTGGATGGCGACATTGCGTTTGAGGGCTTCCAACTCGGTCGAGGGTTCATAGTTATCAGGAATAGCGCGTACTTTGCCTACCAGGTAGGGCTCTACCTGCGTTATTTTAAGCAACTTGATTCGCGTGATTCCCTGAACCAACACCCTTAATGAGCCGTCAGGAAATTTCAACATTCGCAAAATCGTCGCTGCGATACCATATTCATAAATCTGGCTTTCATTCGGTTCCTCCACTTCGGCTTGCTTTTGAGCCACGAGTGCCAGTATTCTTGTGCCGGAAATAACTTCATTGATGAGTTTCACGGATTTTTCCCGGGCGACCACCAGTGGCGTCACAATATTGGGAAAAGCTACGGTGTCGCGCAGCGGTAGAATGGGCAATTCTGAAGGAATTTTTGCATCATCATCAGAATTTGAATTTATAGGTAAAGGGAAATTAGTATCTTCCATTAATGGCTCCTGATCGTTATTGGGATTCTTAATCCTCAAAGGCATTTGTACTGATGGCAATCGGTATTTCAACAGCTTTATCTTCTTTTGAGATGTGTATTTCGAGCATTCCTTCCTGGAAGGAGGCGACTATTTCATTGTGTTCAAGTGCCGGCGGCAATGTGACAATTTTAATAAAATCGCCACAGTTAATCTCTATTTGGTGAAAATACAATTTGCTTGACGATGGTTGTGGTCTGCGATTTCCGGAGATGATTAATTTTCCTCCCTTGGTTTTCACAGAAACGTCTTCTTTGGCGACGCCGGCCAACTCCACCCGAATCAACACCTCGGTATCTGTTTCAACAATATCGGTATTGGGTTCCCAACCGCCGGAGCAATACTCTCCCGCATCCTGATAATAAAATGTGTGTCTGGATGTATCCAATCGCGGTATCATGTCCGAGAGCTCTCGAATAACTCTGATAATTTGCACAGGCATATCAACACTCCATCATTAATTAACTCAGCTGAAAAAAAAGCACTGAAAAATGGCAATGTCGTAAACGTCAATATTGCGGCATTTATTCACATTATTTCATGCGTCTTATTTTATCGAGCGCTTCATCGGTGCCCAAAATGAGTAAAATGCTGGTGTCCTTGATCATATGGTCCGCAGAAGGCACCATGACCACCTCTTCCGGAACCAGCTCTTTAATGACGATGACGAGCACATCGTATTTTCGACGGAGATCAAGATCGCCTAGCGTATGGCCGATAAATTCCTGCGGCGGAGCGATTTCGATGATGCTGATTCCTTCACAGAGATTGATTGAATCTAGAATATAGTCGCTGTCTAATGTTTTGGACAGTCGAAAGGCTTCGTCGCGCTCGGGAAAGATGACTTGGGTTGCACCGATAATATCCAGAATTTTGCCGTGATCCTCTGTCAGTGCTTTGGCAATAATGCGTTTCACCTTAAGCTCACGGAGATAAAGTGTGACCAAAATGGAGGCATCCATTTCATCACCCAAACTGACGAAAACACCATCCAGTTCGGCCAAACCCAATGTCGAAAGGGTTTCCTTGTCAGTAGCATCGACAATGATCGCTTTATCGACGAACGATTTGACGCGTTCAACGCGTTCTTCTTTTTTGTCGACAGCCAGAACATGAAATCCGCGCGAAGAGAGGTATTTCGCCATATAAAACCCAAAACTGCTTAATCCGATGACGGCGAATGATTTCATTTATAATCCTTTTGTGTTTATTTTTAATTTTTCTGTCAATTTCTATGTGAACTGCGATTCTTGTGGGTTTGACGGCAATTACCCTACCCAAACGTTGTCTTCAGCAAATCTGATTTTTGTATTTTTGCTCCCAATGATCGCCAACATTAAAGTGGTAGCGCCAATTCGGCCGATGAACATTAGTAAAGTGATAAGAACTTTGCCGGCTACTGACAAGTCAGGGGTAATCCCCAGACTCAAACCAACAGTACCTATAGCTGAAACAGCTTCAAAAATAATTTCGATCAAAACCGTATGATGATGAACTTCTGCAGTTATTTGTTGTTCGGTCAATAGCAGGGCAAAACAAAATATAATCAGGGTTACCATCACAAAAAAAGTGATAGATATTGCCTTGGAGATCACCAAATCAGGAATACCTCTTTTAAAAATCTGGACTTGGCGTTGGTTATGAAGATGAGCAGATATAGTTGCCAGCATTATCGCAAAAGTACTCGTTTTTATGCCGCCGCCCGTAGAACCTGGTGAGGCGCCGATAAACATTAGAAAAATTATGATAAATATTGAACTGTTAGAGAGAGCGCTGATATCAATGGTATTAAATCCGGCAGTTCGCGGTGTCACTGATTGGAAGAGAGCTGCCAACAGTTTGTTTAGCAAAGGTAATTCCTTAAAACTGTATTGCCATTCTCCCAGAAGGATTATTGCAAAGCCGGTAATGATCAAGAACGCCGTCATCAGCAGAACAACACGGGTGTGCAAACTTGTGCTGTGGATATTTCGTTTTTTGCGGATGATATTTTTAAGGTCAAACAGAACCCAGAATCCGACACCTCCCAAAACAATCAGCGAGATGATCGTCAGATTGACCACTACATCACCTTGGAAATCAGCCAGGTTGTTGCTGAAAAGTGAAAATCCGGCGTTGCAAAAGGCTGATACAGAGTGAAAAACGGCAAAATAAATAGCCTTATTGATCGGCAAAATGGAGGCAAATCGAAGGGTGAGAAAACAAGCGCCGATCGCTTCCAACGTCAATGTGCTCAAGATAATGGTCAACAACAAATGCGCCAAATGGCCTTTGGCGGCGCCCGCAAAGCTGGATTCGAGCATTTCTCGATTCCAGAAGCTGAGGCGTCTGGCAAATAAATAAACAAAGAAAGTCGAAAAAGTCATGATCCCCAAACCGCCAATCTGTATCAGCATGAGAATCACGATTTGTCCAAACAGGCTCCAAAAGGTGCCCGTGTCCACAACAGCGAGCCCTGTAACACATGTAGCGGACGCCGCAGTAAATAGGGCGTCCACGAATGTTGCGCATTCGTTTGTCGCGCTGATGGGAAGCGTTAATAAAATCGCTCCAATGAGGATAACAAGCGAAAAGCTGAGGGCGAGGGAAACTTCTGGTTTCAGGTTGCGGAAGGGACGAAAAATATGAGCATCTTGTTTCGAGAGCATAAACTTTTCCTTGCATCAAACCGCTTACGCGATTTGAAATGTAGGAAGTAATTTCGCAAAAAGCAAAATTATTAACCGACATTTTTGGTCAAATCACTTCGCAAGAATCGCTTATATTGTCATCTTCATCTCGGTATTAACGATATCCACTGCTGTCTTTGTTTATGTCATACATACGAAATTTAAGCAAAAAGGAGATTGTTACATTGTGCCGTAAAGGGCATAGGATGTTTCTTCTCACTTGAAAGATTTAGGATAATGGGAGTGTCGATATGACTGATGCGAATAACAACATGGTCGTCTCGGAGGAGGCCAAGTCGTAAAATAATGTTCCTCATGACGTAGGGATTGGATATGAGCGAAAAGTATACCATTTTTTGGTTTCGTCGTGATTTGAGATTACAAGACAATCATGGACTTTACTTGGCTCTCAAGTCGGGACATCCTGTAATTCCGTTGTTTATTTTTGATGCCGTCATCTTGGATGAATTGAAAGACACGCAGGATGCACGAGTGGAGTTTATCCATCAAAGATTGCATCAAATACAAAACGAATTAATCCTAAGCAACAGTTCATTGCTGATTCGACATGGCAATCCGACGGCAGTATGGCGGCAGCTTATTGAGGAATTTAGAATCGATCAAGTGTATGTCAATGATGATTATGAACCCTATGCCATTCAGCGCGATCAGGCTGTGAATACACTCCTCCAGGCAAACGGTATTGCTTTCCATAAGGTTTGTGATCAGGTCATTTTTGAAAAGAACGATGTCGTCAAGGCGGACGGTAGCCCGTATAATGTTTTTACTGCCTATAAAAATGCCTGGAGAAGAAAATTAATCGAAATTGCTGGGCCTTCAGTCTATCCAACTGACAATTTACTGCACCATTTTTGGCGAATAGAAAAATTGCCTTTTCCTACCTTGGGACAACTCGGCTTTCGGAAAATGAATCGCATTTTTTCACCGCCATCTGTCAATGAGCAGATTATAAGAGATTATCATCTCCAAAGAGATTACCCTGCTATTGATGGCACCACTCGCATTGGCGTACATTTAAGGTTCGGATCGGTCAGCATTCGGCATTTGGTTTCTCTTGCATTGGCCATTAATGAAGTTTGGCTGAATGAACTCATATGGCGGGAGTTTTTTATTATGATTCTTTATCATTACCCTCAGGTGCAGTTTTCGCCATTTCGCACCAAGTATGATCGTATTCAATGGAAAAATGATACTGCCGATTTTGAACGTTGGTGTATGGGACGAACCGGCTTTCCCTTGGTCGATGCGGGTATGCGCGAATTGAATACTACAGGATTTATGCATAACCGAGTAAGGATGATAACCGCCTCTTTTTTGGCTAAAGATTTACTCATTGACTGGCGCTGGGGAGAACACTATTTCGCCGAAAAACTGTTGGACTATGATCTTGCTGCCAATAATGGCAACTGGCAATGGGCTGCCGGAACCGGTTGCGACGCTGCCCCTTATTTTCGAGTTTTCAACCCTTCTGGGCAATTGGCAAAGTTTGATCCGCACCAACTCTATATTAGAAAGTGGTTGCCGGAGTTTGGGAGCGATGCCTATCCAAGTCCTATGATTGATCATGGATTCGCCCGAAGACGCGCGATCGAAGTCTATTCAAATGCAGTGAGCCAATGAATGGCAGTCCCCGAATCAGCATGGTTGTGGAAATAAAACAGAATCATCAGTATGTTAACTGCATCATAGATTTCGACAAGAATCTGACAAGGAGAATGGAATTCATTGTTGAAAATTAGATTATCTCTTTTAGGAATGTTATTGTTTCTTTTAAATCCGATATATGGGTATGCTGATATTGAAACAAAACAATGGGATCGGGCGAGAGCGCTCTATTATTCCGCAATACATGCTTTTATCTCCCCTTATTCTTCAATCGGAGAGAGGAAGCTGAAAGAAATCTTCGACGTATTGTATCGCTTTTACCCGAAAAAAACCATGTTGAAAACCCTCCATTGATGCTTCACATTCTCAATTTCATCGTGGAGAATATTGTTTTGGAGGAAGAGGAACTGAACATGGCAGCACTATATGCGGCAAAGATACGAGCACTATGAGGATTGAATACCTGCTATTTAATTTTATTATTTTGATTGGTCCGGTCATGCTTAGTTTTGATCGTCGAGTCCGTTATGTGACAAAATGGCCTCATGCACTTTTGGCCTCCGTAACCTCCCTCGTTCCCTTCATCATTTGGGATATAACAGTTAATGGACGTCATTGGTGGTTCAATGAAAAATATATCCTGGGCCTTCGTTTAATGGGCTTGCCTTTGGAAGAATGGTTTTTTTTCATCACCGTACCCTTTGCCTGTTTGTTTGTGTGGGAAATATTTTACCTGCTGCAGCCCAGACGCACTGTTTATGGCGCTGAGAAGATAGCCATAATTTTGCTTTTATTGGCGCCAATCGGTATCGGGGTTTTTGCAACCGGTAAAGAATACACCGGTTTGGTACTCATTGCACTGGCGGCAGTGGTTTTTCTTGATCACGTTCTTAAAACCCGATTATTGACCGACAATCGTTTTCTGATATTGACAGGCGTCGTGGTCGGTTTAACCGTGATCTTTAATACTTATCTGACTGCCAGGCCTATTGTTTTATACAATCCGATTTATCAACTCAACCTACGCGTCATCACCATACCTGTTGAAGATTTTTTCTATGGTTTTTCCCATATTTTTTTAGGCGTGATCATCTATCATAAGATCAGAGGCAACTGAATTGAGCAGACGATGCGTCATCATCGGCGGCGGTCTCGCCGGGCTAGCCGGTGCGATTCGGTTGGCAAAGGCTGGTTTCCATACTGAACTCTATGAGAAAAATGCGACCCTGGGCGGGAAAATGAATGAACTCACTTTAGGCGCTTATCGCTTTGATACTGGACCATCGCTCTTGACGATGCCGTTTGTGATCGAAAATTTGTTTAAAGAAATCGGGGTCCGGTTGAGTGACCTGCTCGAGATAAGGTCCGTGGATCCGTTATGTCGTTATTTTTTCGCCGATGGCGCCGTATTCGATGCTTCTGCCGACGAACGAACGATGCAGGTCAATTTAAAAAATTTTGCACCGGATGATGTTAATGCCTTTGAAAAGTTCATGACATATTGTCGTCGTATTTATGATTTGACCGCAGATGCTTTTATTTTTGATTCTATTCATGAGCTGACGCGTGTTCTCCGATTAAAAAATCTGCGCACCCTTCTTCATATCCGTCAGCTGGATGCTTTTCGTACAGTTCACCAGGCCGTGAGTCGTTATTTCAGTAACTCAAATCTGGTGCAGGTTTTTGACCGCTATCCGACCTATAATGGCAGCAATCCTTTTAATGCGCCGGCCACACTGAATATCATACCCTATGTTGAATATGGCTTGGGGGGATATTATATCAAAGGGGGTATGTATCGTTTGATCGAGGCAATGACGGCAGCCGCTAAAAATGTTGGCGTGAGAATTCATACAGATACTCCGGTGAGTAAAATTGAGTACTCTAATGGTCGAGTTTCGGGTATTCGAATACATCAGGAGTTTATCCCAGCGCATTGCATACTCTGTAATGCAGATGTTGTGGTCGCTTATAATCAATTGATCGAAAATCAGCGACGCTATCGCAATAAACTGAACGCTCTCGAACCTTCGATTTCCGGATTGGTCTTTTTATGGGGTGTTGAAGGCCGGTACTCTCGATTGAGTCAACATAATATTCTGTTTTCTGAGAATTATCGATTTGAATTTGATCAGATTTTCGATAAACTTGAACCGCCTACTGATCCAACTATTTATCTCTCGGTCACCAGCAAGAGTGATCCTGAGCATGCTCCGGCCGATGGGGAGAACTGGTTCATTCTGGTCAATATGCCCTATTTGACGGAAGGTCAGGATTGGAAAACGATCGTTAGCACGATGCGTCGATTAATCATAAAGAGATTGGAAAAATTGGGGATTTTCGTCGCAGAAAAAATACGTGTAGAAAAAATTCTTACTCCCCAGGATTTTCTACATCGGTTTGCGGGCAATAGAGGCAGTATTTACGGGATTTCCTCCAACAGCCGCAATTCAGCTTTTCTTCGTCCACCAAATCGTGACCGCAGAATCAAGGGTCTTTATTTCGCCGGCGGCTCAACACATCCCGGCGGCGGCGTTCCTTTAGCTGTTCAGTCCGGAAAGATTGCCGCAGAGTTAATAATCGAAAATGAAAACAATTGAGAAATTCAAATATTGACAAAGGATATGTAAAAATGAGCAATCGAGTGATCGTCATAGGTTCCGGTTTTGGCGGGATGACTGCCGCCATTCGTCTCCAGGCTGCAGGCTATGAGGTAACTGTTTTTGAAAAAAACGCTCAGGTAGGTGGTCATGCTTATCCTTTTGAAAAAGAGGGCTATAAATTCGATATGGGTCCATCTCTGATCACGGCGCCGTCGATCATTGAGGATGTGTTTCAATCCGCACAGAAAAAACTGGCTGATTATCTTGAATTGATCCCCCTGAACCCCTTTTATCGAATCTACTATCACGATAAAACCTTCATTGACTATACTGCGGACGCAGCAGTTATGAAAAAGCAGATGGCATTATTTAACGAGCGGGATGCTGACAATTATGATCGTTTTATGCTTGCATCGAAACGGATTTATGAGGCGGTGATTGTGGAGAAATTAGGTGCGACACCATTTGACCAGTGGATAACTATGCTCTCTTTTGCACCGCGGGCGTTGTCTCTGGGAGCTCTAAGGTCAAGCTATCGATTCGCGGCAAAGCACTTTAAGGATTTTCGACATCGTTTCATGTTTTCATTTCATCCGCTTTTCATCGGCGGAAATCCCTTTCGTTCACCCGCTGTCTACCAGATGATTCCCTATCTCGAAAAGGAAGGAGGTGTTTGGTTCACCAAAGGAGGTATGTACTCTTTGGTCACCGCTTTTGAACAATTATTTCGAGATATCGGTGGAAGAGTTTTTACCCAATCTCCCGTCTCTGGTATTGTGGTTGAAAATAGTCGAGCTGTCGGAGTACGGGTCAATGGGCGGATTGAGACAGCAGATGCCGTGATTTCCAATGCTGATTTCCTGCATACATGCAAAGATTTGATTCCCTCCCAGGCAAGGAGAAAATGGAGCGATCGTCGGCTCAATCGTCTTTCTTATGGAATGAGCGCCTTTCTGCTCTATCTGGGAGTGAGCAAACAGTTTCCGCAGCTTAAACATCATACGCTGATTCTTTCGCATCGCTACAAACCACTCATTAAAGATATTTTTGATCGTAA
Organism: Calditrichota bacterium; assembly: GCA_003818595.1. Classification (GTDB taxonomy): domain Bacteria; phylum Zhuqueibacterota; class Zhuqueibacteria; order Residuimicrobiales; family Krinioviventaceae; genus Fontimicrobium. The sequence continues at coordinate 3,103 of RPQV01000009.1, read as the reverse complement.
AATATTGCCGGATGATTTTTCTATGTATCTTCATGTACCGACGCGAACTGATGCTTCGATGGCGCCCCGGGGATGCGAAAGCATGTATGTCCTCGTTCCGGTTGCAAATCTGCAGAGCGGCATTAATTGGTCAATCCAAGCGGAACCTTTCAAAGATCGTATTCTTAATTTTCTCGAAACAGAATTTGGTTTGGAAAATCTGCGCGAGAATCTCCAAGTATGCGAAATCTTTACTCCTGACGATTTTTTAAAAAAGAACAATAACTATTACGGCAGCGCATGGGGAGTCGAACCTAAATTGACGCAGACGGCCATTTTTCGTCCGCATAATCGCAGCCAAGATATTAAAAATATGTATTTTGTCGGTGCGAGCACTCATCCCGGGGCAGGGCTTCCAGGCGTGATGCTGACAGCGGAAACAACAGTGAATGTCCTGAAAAAGGATCTGCCTTTACAATGAGTTGATGATATGATGTGCTATGATGAACCTGATAATTAAATTGATCCGAGAATTCAACAGGATACAACTGATGCCGATCAAGGCAGTGTTCTGAAGAGAAGAATGACGGAGAGTGGAGGAATGATCAAAGCCCGGATTTCTCCTTTTCATGAGATGATTTTTAAAGCCTATATTTTGAGACTCATGAAAAGAAATTTTAATGGCATTTATTTGGTCGGTGAACCTTTTTTTCCTAAGGAGCAATCGTTGTTGTTGCTTCCCAATCACAGCACTTGGTGGGATGGATTTATTGTTTTTATTCTCAAAATTTATCTATTCCATCGGCCCGTTTACCTGATGATGTTGGAAGAACAGCTCCGCAGGAATCGATTCTTTTCACACATCGGCGTCTATTCCATCAATCCGAAAAGCTTGCTCGGCAATCGAGAATCATTGCAGTATACCATTGAGCTTTTATCTTCACAACAGAATTCCATCGTCTGCCTTTTTCCGCAGGGCGAATTGTTGCCTTGGTCTGTGCAACCGATACAGTATAAGCGCGGTCTTGAATTGCTGTTGAAGAAGCTTCCGCCTGATATCTCAGTCTGTCAATTAGCCATCAGGTGCGAATATTTGGCCGCGCAACGTGCCGATATTTTTATTCAGCTCGGTCCACTCCAGAGTGCTGAAGAATGCAGCGGGCGGCCCCGTGAAATATGGGAGAGAAACCACCAACAACTATTATCAGAACTTTCTTTCAAAATTGCGTCCGGTGAGAAGGGCAGACTGTTGCTCGCCGGCAAACGATCAATTAATGAATCATTTGAACTGCTGCGGAGCAAGTTGGGGCTGATTCACGAGAGGAATCAATGATTTTATTACTTTGGCCTCTGCTTGTGTTGATGAGTGTGATATTATTAGTCACTCTGGTCAATGTGCTTTCCGCACCCTTGGTGAAAAATGGGCCCTCTGTTCAGGAGTATCCATTGGTTTCTGTACTCATCCCTGCCAGAAACGAGGGTGAGAATATCCAAACCTGCCTGGAAACGCTGATGCAGCAGTCCTTGTCTTCACTGGAAATCATTGTTCTTGATGATTGCTCAATCGATAACACTTCGGATGTTGTTCGCAGCGTGATGATCCATGATTGCCGTATCCGCCTCATTCAAGGAGAAAAGCTCCCCGTCGGTTGGACGGGTAAGAATTGGGCTTGCTTCCAGCTCAGCAGGATGGCGCAGGGTGATTATTATATTTTTACCGATGCAGACAATTACTTTTCCTCGAATGCGGTGGAAAAAACAATCGGCTGGATGAAAAGGTTGAATCTGAGCTTGTTCTCGGCATTTCCCCAGCAAATCACCCTCACATTGGGTGAAAAGCTGATTGTTCCGATTTTTGAATCCTTTGTCTATTCTTTATTGCCTTTGTGGTTGACCTATTTCAGCAAATTCTCATCTATAGCGGCGGCAAATGGACAATGGATTGCTTTCACCAGGGAGGGTTATCGACGTATTGGCGGACATGAGGCTGTGCGCAATCAAATTGTCGAAGACACCGAACTTGCTCGACTAGGAAAAAGGAGAGGAGAAAAAGTCCTCACAGCTGCGGGAAAGGATGCTGTGATGGCGCGGATGTACAAATCCTGGCGACAAGTTTATTGGGGATTTTCAAAAAATGCTTTTGGTCTGATGGGTTATAAAGCCGTGCCGTTTTTTATTTTCATTTGTCTGCTGATTGCACTTTATATAATGCCCTATTTTCTTTTATTGATTCCTTCGACTCTATCATGGTCTTTGATAATGATCCTTGCAGGGATGAGCATTCGCTTATTAATGGCACTCAAATATGGACATCCGCTGTGGATTAGCACATTTTTAAATCCGTTGTCTATTATCGCTGTCATCTGGATTGGTCTAAACTCGTTCAGACATTATTTGAGCGGCAGCATAGTATGGAAAGACCGCCGGATAAATTTTGAGTAGTTGAGTTTGATCGCTGCGATTTCGTTCAAGTATGGATATCTTAAAGTTTGGAGAGTATGAAAAATAATCAATTGCTGGAAATCGCGCCACTCTACTTTTTCCTCATCACCGGCGGAATTTGGCATCTGACGGGACTCTTTCAGACGTTGATGAGGTGGTCAGCCGCGCCGATGATGATGGTTCTCACAGTTTTTCTATTGATCAAGTTGCTCAAGATCAATCAGTTGAATAGAAAGCGGGCATGGATATGGAGTGCACTCGTTTTCGGAGGTGGTCTGTTCTTTGAAACCGTAGGTGTGAAAACCGGTCAGATTTTTGGCATTTATCACTATGGAGATATCCTGCAACCCCAGGTGGCCGGAGTACCTGTCGCAATCGGTTTTGCATGGCTGGGCATTCAAATATCATCTCTCGCAGTCGCACAAAGAATTGTACCTTCATTTGTCGCGCAATGGATTTCTGCGATTCCAACTGCCTTGTTGATGCTTTTGTTTGATGCTTTTATGGAACCGGCAGCTGTATACTTGAATTATTGGAAATGGGCTTCCTCGCACCCGCCCTTGCAGAATTATGCCGCTTGGCTGCTGATCGGATTACTGTTTTCATTTGTGGGAGCACGATTCAACCTGACGAGGAATCGGCTGCCTCTGTTTGCCGTGCACGCATATTTTGCACAACTGAT
>RPQV01000008.1 GCA_003818595.1 Calditrichota bacterium | reverse complement strand
TGGCCAAACTCGAAGGACAAAATCCAGGGGGAAGTGTCAAGGATCGTCCGGCTCTTTTCATGATCCGGGGTGCTCTCGCCCGCGGCGAGTTGAGGCATGATCGAAAGCTGATTGAAGCAACCAGCGGTAATACGGGAATTGCGCTGGCGATGATCTCCCGGCAGATGAATGTGGCCATTGAGTTGGTGATGCCTGAAGGATCGACCATCGAACGGATCAAAACCATGCGGGCTTTTGGCGCCGAGGTGACCCTGACGCCGGCAGATGAGGGAATTGAAGGCTCTATTGAATATGTGAGGGAACAGGAAAAAAGCGGATCGTTCCTGGTTCTGAATCAATTCTCCAATCCTGATAATCCTCGCGCTCATTATGAAACCACCGCTCCTGAGATCTGGCGCGATACAGCCGGTGCCATCACCCATTTTATTGCCTCTATGGGAACGACAGGTACCATTATGGGGACGTCACGCTTTTTAAAAGAGAAAAATCCGCAAATTAGAATTATTGGGGTTCAACCGGCGGAGGGCGCCCAAATCCCCGGCATTCGCAAATGGCCGCAGGAATATGTGCCGAAAATCTATGATCCCGATCGAGTTAATCAACTTTTCTTTGTGAACGAAGCACAGGCAGCGCTCATGGCTCGTCGTTTGGCTGAGGAAGAGGGGATTTTTGCCGGATTAAGCAGCGGCGGAGCGGTTTTCGCGGCTGCTCAGATCGCGCGGGAAATTGCTTCCGGCGTTTTGGTCTGCATCGTCTGCGACCGCGGTGATCGCTACCTCAGCTCATCTCTTTTCGCGTGACGCCGGTTTTGTGTCGAGTGAAGGGCTATTCAATAGCAGTCAATGCCGGGGCGCTATCCGCGATGGTCACCTTTTTCTTGGCGACGGCTTTTTCGAACATCGCTGTTTGATAAAGATGCTCGATCTGATGTGTGATGTTTTCGACCATTAGCTGCTGATGGACCATTTCTCGCACCAGTTGACTTTCGACAGCCCACCGTCCACGATCCTCCCAAAAAGGCCAGAGTTCCGCTTTCACTCGCTGGGGTGTGGGAGGGAGACCGCTCACCTGTACGAAATTATTGTTCATAAATTGGCGGGCATTGGCGGAGGTGATCAACGCACCCAGATGATGATCGTTCAATGACAGTACCGGAACACCATGGGCTAAGGCCAGCAAGGCCGACCGTCCGACTCCCATCAGTAATGATGCATTGGCGAAGTGCTGAGCGGGATCTGGTTGAAATCCCAGACAGCGGATGATGTTCCTGCCGGCTGTCTGGTTGATAGCTTGGCATGCTTTTCGGACGATATCGCTTTTGCGGCCATCTCCGATGATGGTAAAGGTCAAATTAGGAACGTGACACAGCAATTCAGGAATGACTTGACGAATGAGCATCAGCAGTAAGGCGCTGTGATGTTTATCCATGCGGGCGATATAAAAGAGATTATCGGAATAGACATTCCGCGTCATGGGAGCCGGGATGATGCTGTTGGGGATAAAAACTGATTTTGATCGTAGTTCTTTAAATCTGGCGGCGCGGTGGAGGATGCAGCAACTCACAAAAATAACCCGTGTCAAGTTTTTACGAAGCAGCCATCCGCCCAAATCATGACGTGTTTTTCCATGCACGGTTGCGACAACCGGAATTCCCAGCAGCATGCTCAACAGCGCACCGAATTTTATGGCAAGACGTTGATGGGCATGGATGAGTTCTATATTATGTTGGCGCATAAACGCCATCAATTGAAAAATCTGCCAGGGTAATTTGAAATCATTCAAATGAAAAGAGTGAAAATGAATCTGTGGGTCAAGCCGCTCAGTCTGACGACCGCGTCGGGAGCAAATCCAGACTTGGTGGCCGTTGGCAGTCAGAGAATTTGCCAGTTCACGGACATGATTTTCAGAACCCCCGAAATTAAAACGCTTGATCAGCAGTAGAATGCGCATTGGTGATCGTATATATATGAAGTAAAGGTGAAAGTCATTGACCAAGCTGTCGCTGACAGAGCGCGCAAAAACAATGACAAAGATCTGCAATCCAGTTGCCAATATCATTCGAATCATTTTACACAAATATGATCAAAAAGGCAAGCGATATAAATGTTCAGGGTACTCCTGAAAATTTTGCAGAAAGATCAAGAAGAGCAGTCCTCCGCTTGAGACGGGGGTAGTGACATCTCTCTTCCAGACCCCGGGGTTGCCGCCAACACAAACATGGGAAAAAAGCAGTGGTTATGGGCGGCAACCCCGGGGTCTGTTAAGCACGGTTTCGAAAAGGCAGAGTGTCGACGAAATATTCCATTGACTTTGTTGAATGACAATGTATATTTATAGTATAGTAAACAGCTGATGCGACCTCAGCCTCTCAATTGATTTCCGTCGAATTGAACGCTATTTTTTGTATTCTTCATCCTTTATAACCAAACCAGGAGGCATTATGGAGTATACGTGGGAACAGCTTCACAAGATGAAAGTCGCTGATTTGCGGGCCATTGCCGAAAAGTTGAATCATCCATCATTGCAGGGTTTTTCCACCATGCACAAAGAAGTCCTTGTACCGGCTTTATGCCATGTGATGGGCATCGAGGATCATGCTCATCATCAGGTAAAGGGATTGGATAAGACACGCATTAAACAGGAAATTAAAAAATACAAAGCAGAACGTGATGAAGCGTTGCGGACCAAAGATAAAGAAAGGCTGGAAAAGGCTCGACACCAAATTCATATTCTCAAAGGCAAGCTGCGACGCGCAACGGTTTGATGCGTAGCGAGATTATCATACTTTAGTTTTATTGGAGGATCAATTCACTCTTATTGCGCAAGTGCCTCTTCTTTTCGTTCAGCCACCCGGACAATCGCAGGAGCGCAGAGATCGCAAAGAAGGAGCTCGCACGGAGGGACTGTTGAGGCAGTCCCTCCGTTACGATTTATTCTAAAGCTTTTCTTCGATCCCCTTTTCCTCGGTTTCCCACTTTTGTTCCTCAGCCACCAATTTGGCATCATCGACGCCCTCTTTATTCCAATTGAGAGCTCCATATACGACGCACAAAATCGTACTGAGAATCATCAGGATAAAAACCAAAGAGACCCAAAAATCACCGAGTCCTAACATAATATCTTCTCCAATTCGATACGTGAATAATCGTCGTGCCGATTCACCTCATTAAAATCGGATGTACAGCTATTTGATGCCGTAAAAGCATTTTTCGACATGATCTTTTACCGGCGGCTTGGCGAAAATCTGCACGACCAGAGTAACGATGACCGCCAAAGGAAAACCGATAAACAAGGGATCCACGACTTCCCATTTGGTCCCCTGTACAAGCGAATCAACGCCGAAAAGGGTTTTGCACAGCAAGAGACTGCGTGACTCTGATAGATGCATGAACAGAATCCAGAACAAACTGCTGCCTAATCCCGCCCAAAAACCGGCGAGCGCGCTGATGCGCGAGATTTTTTTACTGTAAAGCCCTGCCAGGAACATGGGCAGAAATGCGGCCGCACACAATCCGAAAAAGATGGCGGTTCCGCGGGCGATGATGGCAGTTCCGCCTTCAAAAAAGAGCGGTAAACCCCATGCAATCGACAGACTGATGAGGATGGCGACCAGAATGCCAAGCTTATTGATCAACACCGTGTTACCTTTGCCGCCGATCCATTTTTCATATATATCTCGGCCTACCGAGGTACCCATGACATGGAATTGAGAACTGAGCGTGGACATGGCTGCGGATAATAGAGTCACCATGAACAGGGCCGTGAACCATTGCGGCATGGCGTTACTGATATAAAGCGGTATGATGTTGTCAACAACTTTGTTGGCTGCCAGTAAGGATATTTTGCCAAAGTTGGGATGTTCGACAAAATAAACGTTGGTGAGTGCGCCTACGGTGAACGCCACGCCGGTCATCATCAGGATAAAGACGCCTCCGACCAGGACGGCACGGTTGAGTTCCCGGTTGGATTTGACGGTCATGAAACGAACGACCAGTTGGGGTTGCGCCAAAACGCCGATGCCGACGCCCATCACGATGGTGGAGACCAGCGTCCACCAATATTCCGATCCAAACTTGGGAAAGGAAGTCCAACCGGTATGGCCTTTGGCGCCGAATATCTGTATCGCTGTTGGCGCCAAGTCGGTCAATTTTTGGTGCGCATGCACCACGCCGCCCAGCTTTGCATACGTCATGATCAACAGCAGAGACATGCCGATGAACATGATGCTGCCTTGAAAAGCATCGGTGTACATGACCCCTTTCAAACCGCCCATGATGACATAAATGGCAATGATGACAGTAAAAAAGAACAGGGCAACGTTATAATCGACGGTGAGCACTTGGGCAATGAATTGAGCGCCGCCCATGAGAACAACGGCGGCGTAGAGCGGCATGCCGAAGAAAATCACCAGTCCGGCGACACCCTGCAGGGTTCGGGATTGGAACCTGAGTCCCAGGAACTCGGGAAATGTGTGAGCATTGAGATTGAATCCCATCACTCGAGTACGTTTGCCGATGAAAACAAAGGCGACAAAGATTCCCATGAAAATGTTGAGAAAAGTCAGGTATAAAATGCCCATGCCGAAAACAGCCGCCGCGCCGCCGAATCCGACAATAGCCGACGTGCTGATAAACGTAGCACCGTAGGACAAGGCCATGACATAGGGGTGAGCGTTTCTGCCGGCGACCATGTAATCGGCCGCCGTTTTGGTTCGTCGAAACGCGAGATAGGCGAGATAACCAACACCCGCCAGGTAAATCAGCGTGATGCTGGTCAGGAGCAATATGTTCATATAACCTCCAGGCGTTTAATCAAGGATCGAAAGCCTATTGCAGGGTGTACATCAATTCGCCGCGAATGAAATAAGCATCGGCTTGCGGTGCTGGGTAGAAATCGCCCGGCATGAAATAATCGAACAGAAAATGTCCGGTCAATTGCTTGGTCACGTTGAATCTAATCCACAGCTGAAATTCATTTCCACGATCTTTGCCTGTTGTGCTGCCCGCAAGCGTTTGTCCGTAAAAGGCCTGTAGGTGATACAGGAAAGCAGAGATGTTGACGTTTTTAATGGGAGAGATATCAAACTTGAGATAGGGCGATAACGTATTGGTCCAATAAGCTATTCTTTTTGCTCCCTGGATGTTTTCGTAGGTGTGCGAGTAAATGTATAATTCGCTCCACTTGGGCCAGCGGGAAAACAATGGATTCCAGCCTTCATTATCATTTGTGGCCGGATCATCTCCGGAAAGGCTGTTAATGCCACCGGTCAAGGCCATTTTCTTGGCGTTGTTAAAGCCATACGTTAAATAAGCATAGCCGCCGTAAGAGTTCTGAGTTGCCGATCCTTTACTGCCAACCTGGAATGCCCATTCTGTCGTCAATTTAAAATGGCTGGAGAGCGGATAAATCACTCGTCCACCGAGTGTATTGAGCCCAAGGTCTTCCAGCTGTTGCGCTGTCGCGCCCAAGTTGATCCAGGGTTTTGGAAGTTCGATCTTGTGGATAAAGTAACCTTCCCATTGTGCGCCTTCTTTCCCTTTATGGGTCAAGTAGACGCCGATGGCTTTTTCTCTGTTGTCGTTCAACCATTGATTGCCTTCTTTATCTTTGGGCAACCCTTTCGTCGGCTGATCTTGATTGGCGCTTTTCAAGGTGGGTAGACGATCATCGTAAAGTCCATTGTCAATCGCCAGCAAGTCGATGGTCGTGGGGCCGCCGGTGACGGACATTTTGATCGCGTCAAAATAGATCGTTCGCGATCCATCCCATGGTGCTCCGTCCATCAAAATAAATCCTTCGCCGTACATTAGGTTTTGTCTGCCGACGATAAAGGTAATCGGCGCTCCTGGCGTGGTGAATCGCAGGTTCAGGTGCTCGATGACGATTTCATCGAGAGTAAAATCTTTGCTCTTGTCCGCTTCTCGGGTGACGGCATAGTAACGAAACTCGTTATTCAACTGCATTCGTAATGCCAGGTTGGGATTGAAATCCACCTGACCCCAAAGAGTTGTCCTGATGCGGAAAAAATCTTGCTTGTCATCCTTTGCTGAACTAAAATCCTGATTATTATTCATCATGGTGTTTCGCAATCGCTCTTGAAATCCCCATTTAAAGCTTGGCGCTGCCGAGAGCATGTTGATGGAAATGCAGCTCACAACAGCAAGTGTAAGAATCGTCAATCGCAGGTTTTTCATGGCTCCTTTTCCTCTGTTTGGGTTAATGATGTTTTGATATAAAATTACACTATTCGTATTCGGTTAATTGGATTTATGATCACCGAACAGGATGACAAATATTAAAAATATAGATAATAGTATAGGGATAGAAAAAAGGGAAGGAGAATCGCCGATCGGAGAACCCGCGTAAAGAGCTTTACCGCTATGTGATTGCTGACGACTTGCAAATGTAAAATTTCTCCTGCCGGCGTAAGGACAATAAATGAATCTAACTCATTTTATATAACAAGTTCTTTTGTAAAAAGCAAGTAATAATTAAATGTTTTGCAAAATAATGTAAAATATTTATCACCTTTTTCGAAACGCATGATCCGGCGATGGGTTTGCAGCTTGTTTTTCATCGCTTTTTTTTGTATCATTTAAACGAGTCAAGTTTATTCTTCGACGAGATATGACGGCCATTTCGTCTGTTCACTCGTCCCCAAGCTGGATTTTTTATTCTTATGATGCAAATTGATTATGATCTCTCACTCCTCGATTTTCAACCCATCCTTGAAAAGTTTTGGATGACATCGGGTGAGAAAATTCATTCGATTGAAACAGGTTATGATCCGAATGAATCATCGCCGGTTTTCACGGTCGGAGGGGTGTACACCAGCCGCAGTTGGACAGAATGGACGCGGGGATTCCATTTTGGCTCCGCGTTGCTGCAGTTCGATGCGACTGGCGATATCGGTTTTTTTCACAGCGGACGTTCCCATACGATTGAACAAATGTCGCCTCACCTCAGTCACATGGGGGTACATGACCATGGATTCAATATCATCAGCACCTTTGGCAATCTGCTTCGGCTCATGGTTGAGGGCAAGACCGCATTCGATCTCTATGAAAAGAATCTATATCAATATGCGCTGAAATTTTCCGGCGCCGTCCAGGCGGCTCGATGGAGCTCTACACCGTCCGGCGGATACATCTATTCCTTCAATGGACCGCATTCTCTCTTTGTCGACACCCTCCGTTCCTGCCGCTCATTAATTGTGAGCCATTTCCTGGGTCACTCCTTGGGAGGGGAAAACGATGTCCATATTTCTCTGCTGGATCGCGCTTTTCAGCATATTACCACCACCGCGGCCTTTTCAATTTACTACGGCGAGGGAAGAGATATTTATGATGTGCGTGGTCGTACGGCTCATGAAGCCATTTTTAACATTAAAAATGGAAGTTTCCGCTGCACCAATTCTCAGCAGGGTTATTCCCCCTTTTCGACGTGGATGCGCGGATTGGCGTGGGCGATATTGGGATTTGCAGAAGAACTCGAAGTGCTTCCATTTCTCCTCGAACGGGAAAAAGCTCGGAAAAATGAAATCATTGGGATGAAAGAGGTCATGCTTAGGGCGGCGCGAGCTGTCTGCGATTATTACCTTGAAAACACGCCGACGGATGGTATTCCCTACTGGGATTCCGGCGCTCCCCAACTGCATCGTCTTGGGGATTACCTTTCTCGTCCCGCAGAACCGTTCAATGAGTATGAGCCCATTGACAGTTCGGCGGCTGCAATCTCCGCTCAGGGATTATTGCGCTTGGGACACTTTCTTGTTGACGCAGGGGAAGGTGACTCAGGCAGCCGCTATTGGCAAGCAGGTCTTACCCTCTGTCGATCTCTATTACAACCTCCTTATCTGTCAACCGATCGGGGGCATCAGGGACTTTTGCTGCACTCGGTCTATCATCGGCCGAACGGCTGGGATTTCATTCATCCCGGCAGCCACGTTCCCAATGGCGAGTCGAGTATGTGGGGGGATTATCATGTGCGCGAAGTCGCTCTCTATCTGCTAAAGCTGCTTCGCAATGAAACCTATTATTGTTTTGCGGGATGCATTGAATGAAAACCTCCATTGAGCCGATTGCCGACTTGTCGCGTTTGTGCATTCATTCCATTACCAATAAGCCATGGTCGATAGAACTCATGGCGGAAAAATACGCCCGGGCTGGAGTGTCCGGAATTACGATTTGGAGAGAAGCGTTGGCAGATCGTGATCCTGCTCAGATTCGCCGCCGCTTCCAGCAGCATGGAATTTCTATCGTTTCCCTCTGTCGCGGTGGTTTTTTTGCTTCTGCTGACCATGAGGTGCGACAGAGAGCCATCCAGGACAATCTGCTGGCCATTGATATGGCCGTTACGCTAGAGACTGACCTGATTGTTCTGGTTTGCGGCGCTGATCCTGTGCAATCCCTGGAGAAATCGCGCATGCAGATCATGATCGGCCTTGAGACCATTTTGCCGCACGCCGAAACATATGGCATCCGATTAGCCGTTGAACCGCTACATCCCATGTATGCTGATGTAAGATCAGCCATCAACACTCTGCGTCAAGCCAATGATTTGGTGGAAACAATTGGTTCCCCCCTAGTCGGAGTGGCAGTCGATGTATATCATTTGTGGTGGGATCCGGATTTGGAAGATCAGATTCATCGTTGCGGAGAGTTAGATGCCCTTTTTGCGTTTCATCTCAGTGACTGGAAAACGCCGACGACCGACCTCCTCAATGATCGCGGGCTTATGGGGGAAGGCTGTATTCCGCTGAGAACCATTCGAGGATGGGTTGAAGAGACAGGTTTTACAGGTCATCATGAGATCGAGATATTTTCGAATCACTATTGGCAAATGAATCAGGATGAATACCTGAACCGAATCATCTCGGCATATCGCGAAAATTGTTAAATGACTATTCATCATCCGGGATGGCTGTGGCTGTTAAGCGGTCATCAGGGGAAAGAAAAATATGTCCATGAATATGCGCATCGGTGTTATCATGAATGGAGTCACCGGCAGAATGGGAACCCATCAACATCTGCTGCGCTCCATTGTCGAAATCATCAAACAAGGTGGAGTAAAAATATCCGCTGACCGATTTATCATTCCCGATCCGATCCTTGTTGGTCGAGACAGCGGTAAACTTCAGGCGCTTTGTCAACGATCAGGTGTGCCGAAATATTCAACCGACCTCGAAACCGTCCTCGCGGATGAACAGTATTCGATCTATTTTGATGCGTCGATGACAGGAGTGCGCGCACAAAATGTCAAAAAAGCTATTGCGGCGGGTAAGCACATTTATTGCGAAAAGCCAACGGCGACCAATACGGCTGAAGCCATTGAACTTTATCGATTGGCCGAAAATGCCGGGTTGAAACACGGGGTGGTTCAGGATAAATTATGGCTTCCGGGATTGATCAAATTGCGTCGCCTGATTGAATATGATTTTTTGGGCCGCATCTTTTCAATCAAGGGTGATTTTGGTTATTGGGTTTTCGAAGGATTCACAGTTCCCCCGCAACGCCCTTCGTGGAATTATCGTAAACAGGACGACGGCGGCATTATTGTCGATATGTTATGCCATTGGAGGTACATTCTTGACCATCTATTTGCAAAAGTTGTCGCCGTTTCCTGTCTGGGAGCCACTCACATCCCGCGACGAATGGATGAGTCGGGCAGGGTTTTTGACTGCACGGCGGACGACACAGCGTACGTCACCTTTGAACTGCAGGGAGGTATCATCGCCCATTTCAACTGCAGCTGGGCGACTCGCGTGCGTCGTGATGATCTCTTAACCATACAGGTCGACGGTGAAAAGGGCTCGGCTGTCGCCGGCCTGCACAAATGCTGGACCCAGCATTATGGCAATACGCCTCGTCCCGTCTGGAATCCAGATATTGAGCAGCCGATCAATTATTTCGCCGACTGGATCGAGGTTCCGGATCAGGAATTTTATGACAATGCTTTCAAAGCACAATGGGAACTCTATCTGCGCCATGTTGCCTTGGAGGAATCATTTCCATGGAATCTTCTTGAGGGCGCCAAAGGCGTGCAACTCGCTGAAAAAGGACTGGAAAGCTGGAGAAAACGCGCTTGGGTAGCGGTCGATGAGATTGATGTTTAATGTGCCGTTTCATAATGAACGAACTGGAGAAGCATCAGTTTCAGTCAATGCCCGCTTCATGAAGAGTGATCAGCCACTGCGAATAAGCTCCATTGGGGATTGACAGGATATGCTGACCGCGATTTTAATCGGATTGCGAATTTTAGCCGGACCATTCACCAATGTATTCCAGAAGAAAATTGCACAAAAAGGTGTCCATCCGCTTTTTATTGTCTTGGCAACGCATATTGTGCTGACAGCAGTTTTTGCTCCAATTTTTCTGATGGAATGGACTCGATCGCCCGTGGCTTTCCCGTCTGATTTTTGGTGGTTGGCCTCCACCATGGGAATTCTGGATGCGCTGGGTAATATTTTTTTAGTGTATGCCGTGAGCCGCATGGATTTTTCGGTATTCGGTCCGCTCAATGCTTTCAAACCTATCATTGCCACGGCGCTGGGAATTTTGATGATCCAGGAATGGCCATCTGTTAAAGGCGTATTGGGTACAGGGATCATTCTGTCGGCGAGTCTCCTATTAAAGCCGCGTTCGAATTCGGCGCCGGATAAAATCGTCAGACGGCGCGACTTTGTCTATCGCTTTCTGGCGATGATTTTTGCATCGCTGGGCGCCGTCTTGTCGAAAATGGTGTTGCAGGAGGCTGCTGCATCCGTGATCATGTTTTTCTGGAGTTTTTGGGGAATACCTGTTGCCTTGATTGTTTCTCTACGAATGAGTCCCGGTTTTTTCAGCCGGAATTTGACAATCATCGGACGGCATCTCTCAACACTGGCCGCTATTGTCATGTTCATCGCTGCCATGCAGATATTTACTTTATTGGTTTTCAAACGTATTCAAGTGAGTTATAGTTTGGCCTTTTTTCAGCTCTCGGCGCTGGTGAGCGTTATCCTGGGAAAAACATTGTTTGAAGAACGTTATTTTCGGCGACGTTTGGTCGCCGCCTTGTTCATGATGATCGGAGCTGCAGCAATCATTTGCAGTGTGCCCTAGCCATGATAAAAACAGATTGATTATCTGGGTGCTTTATTGTAATTTGGATTATCCTAGGTGATGATATTTATCAAATAGAGGTGATGATTGGATTTCTTTATAAAAAAAGTAATGATATATCTTTTGTTGAGTTCAACCTCGCTGCTGTGGCGATGCGCCCAAGAGGAGACGAGCGATAAAATCATGGTGGGTGTCAGCATTCAGCCTTTAGCTGACTTGACCCAGAAAATCGGCGGCAGCAAAGTGAGTGTTTTTACCATCATTCCCACCGGCGCCAATCCGCATACGTTTGAGTTGACGCCGGGAATTATGAAAAAAATGAATTCGGCTGATCTATTGGTTTTCAACGGGATTGGATTGGAGTACTGGCTGAACAATGTTTTGGAGGCTTTGTCGGGCAAAAAAGCCGTTTTTACCAGTGAAGGTCTGACGATTCTTCAGGAGCATCACGATCAGCACGCTGAAGGCAATCCTCATGTCTGGTTGAATCCGCAAAATGCCATTCATCAGGCAAAACGGATATATGCCGCATTGACAGATGTCGATCCGACCAATCGCGCCTATTATGAAACTCAGACGGCTGTTTTAATCAAAGAATTGACGATTCTTGATTCTGACATTGAAAACCAGGTCAACTCTTGGAAGCAAAAAAGATTTGTCTGTTTTCATCCTTCTTGGGTTTATTTTGCGCAGCGTTATGGTTTAGAGCAGGCAGGTGTGATTGAGAAAACGCCGGGGCAGGAGGCACGACCGAAAGACATTGCCGAATTGGTGGAGACGATTAAAAAGATCGGTGCGCGCGCTGTATTTGCGGAACTGCAGTTTCCGGCGCGTTCTGTGGAAATTATTGCTCAGGAGAGCAACATTCAGGTGATCACTTTGGACCCATTGGGCGCTCTGCCGCAGACGAAAAGCTACGTTGATCTCATGCGCTATAATGTAGCGCTGATGAATCGTGTCATGAGGGAGTAGCGTGTCAACGGTGAAAGTGGAATTAATCCAAGCGGCTAACCTGTCGGTTGCCTATCAGGACAAGCTGGTCTTGGAGGATGTCAGCTTTACGGTGCGGGAAGGCGATTTTTGGGGTATTTTGGGTCCCAACGGTTCTGGAAAAACAACCCTGCTGCGATCCATGTTGGGATTGATAAAACCTTTCTCCGGCTCCATCACTGTTTTAGGATCAGCGCCGATGAATTTGGGAGCGAAGCGCGATCAAATCGGCTATGTTCCTCAGCATGCCCACATTGATTTCAATTTTCCCATTCATGTTCGCGATGTGGTTTTGTTGGGACGAAGCCGCAAGATTGGAATCGGGCGAAGACCCGGTGCCAAGGATCGCGAAAGCGTCGATAAAGCCTTGGAACGCGTCGATATCCAGGATCTGGCCAATCGACAAATCGGAAGATTATCCGGAGGTCAGCGTCAGCGAGTGCTCATCGCCCGCGCTCTGGCTCTTGAACCGGATATTCTGCTGCTTGATGAACCAACTGCAGCGCTCGATGTGACAGCTGCGGAGGGCTTTTATGAATGGCTTCATTCCATGCATCTGAAAATGAAGCTGACGCTGGTTCTGGTTTCTCACGACGTTGGCGTGGTTTCTCGATACGTCAGTGCAGTTGCTTGCCTGAATCGTCGATTGGTTGCTCATGGCGTGCCGGCAGAAGTTTTGGCTCAGGATACATTGGAACAAATGTACGGCTGCGACGCCATGTTCTTCGGGCACGGGCGGGTGCCGCATATGGTTGTTCTGCCCGAGTCGCAAGGCGAACATCATCATGACTGAATTACTGCAATTTGAATTCATGCAGCGTGCCCTCCTTGTTGCCACAATCACCGGTGCGGTTTGCGCTCTTGTCGGTGTTTATGTGGTCTTGCGCGGAATGTCCTTTATCGGCGCCGGTATCGCGCATGCCTCTTTTGGCGGAGTTGCCCTGGGAATGCTCATAGGGATCAATCCCTTTTTTTCAGCCATTCTTTTCTGCACCGGCGTCGCCTGGGGGATCGGATTGGTCAGCGAAAGCAAACGCATCCACGAAGATACTGCCGTTGGCATTTTCTTTGCGTCAACTATGGCTTTCGGCGTTTTATTGCTCGGATTTTTAAAGGGATATCGCGTTGATCTGTTCAGCTACATCTTTGGCAATATACTTGCAGTCACCCAATTTGATGTATGGGCATCGCTTGTTTTGGCAGTTTTGGTGGTCTCTCTGATCGTGTTGTTGTTCAAGGAATTTTTGTTTCTGACATTTGATGCAGAAGCCGCCCAGGTGGCCGGATTGCCGGTGCGCAGGCTCAACTATTTGATGTTGACCATCATTTCGCTCACCATCGTGTTGTCGATCAAGGCAGTCGGTATTGTACTGGTTTCTGCGTTGATCGTCTCTCCGGCAGCGGCCGCGCATCAGTTGACGGATGATTTTAAAAAAATGATGTTGCTTTCGGTTGTTTTGGGGGTATCCTCGACTTGGATTGGATTGTTTTTATCCTCCTGGCTGGACAGCGCTTCGGGCGCAACCATTGTCATCACCGCCACCCTGATATTTTTTATTTGTTCCGCTTTTTCTCCGCATCGGCGAAATTTGCGCCGACGACTGTTGACGCTGCGGAATGACGTCGGAAGCTGAATATTCGGCATGGCCTTAACCGGCTGATATTTTTGGGATCAAGAGCTGGAACAACCGGCGGCGTTTCGTGGTTACAAAATTATTGAATTCTTTCAATATAAACAGCTGGAGCAGACATGACAAAAGGTAAAGTTGCCCATTATACCGATATTGAAGCAAAAGAATTTGGACCCACAGCGCCGGGCGCTTCAATCAGGGTTTTGATTGATGACGCGAACGACGGTGCCCCGGTTTATAAACTTCGTATGATCGAAATAGAACCCGGGGGTCATTCACCGGATCACTCGCATCCGTATGAACACGAGAATTTTATTGTCGAAGGGGTTGGCCAGGTGATGATGGAAGGCCGATGGTTTGATGTGAAGCCCGGTGATGTTGTGTTCGTTCCGCCGGGAATTCGTCATCAATATCGAAATGCCGGAGAGGCAGTTTTCAAGTTTCTCTGCGGCATTCCTGTTGATCGGCTGATGCCAAAGCCATAGCGGGGATGTTGTGATCAGTGACGTTAAGGGTGGCCAAATGATTCATTAATCAGTTCTTGGAGGGGGTATGTTTTCTCAAGTTCTCAGTGCCGCAGTTCTCGGCATCAACGCCTATATTGTCAAGGTCGAAGCGCATCTCGAATCACAGCAACCGAAATTTTTCACCGTTGGGCTTCCAGAGGGGGCGGTGCGCGAATCCAACCATCGCGTGCTGGCAGCGGTGAAAAACAGCGGATTTCGATTTCCGTCGAAAAAAATAACCATCAATCTGGCGCCCGCGGATATTCGCAAAGAGGGTGCGGCATTCGATTTGCCGATTGCGCTGGGCATTCTCGCCGCCGAAGGACTGATTTCTCCCGTACGATTGAATGATTATATCCTGGTCGGAGAATTGAGCCTTGACGGCAGACTGCGGCCTGTGCGCGGCATCCTGCCAATCGCTTCGGAGATTGTCAAGGAAGGCAAAAAGGGCATCCTTCTGCCGATGGAGAATGCCCGTGAAGCGGCAATGGCTCGCGACTTGGAAGTCTATCCTATGGCATCCCTGAAGGATGCGGTCAAATTTTTAAACAGCGGCAGCGCCTCTGCTTTCACAGTGGATATTAAGCAAGTCTTTTCCAATAAACGACAATATCAGCTGGATTTTCTGGATGTGAAAGGACAGGAGCACGTCAAACGAGCTTTGGAGGTCGCTGCCGCCGGCGGGCATAATATCATCATGATCGGTCCACCAGGTTCGGGCAAAACCATGCTTGCCAAACGATTGCCCAGTATTTTGCCGGATATGACGTTGCAGGAGGCTTTGGAAACGACCAAAATTCATTCTGTTGCCGGTTTGCTGCCGGATAATGAAGCTTTGATCGCCACGCGTCCGTATCGCGCCCCCCATCACACCGTAAGCGATGCGGGACTGATCGGCGGCGGTACTGTTCCACGTCCCGGAGAGGTAAGTCTCGCCCATCACGGCGTTTTATTTCTTGATGAACTGCCTGAGTTTAAAAAAAATGTTCTCGAAGTTTTGCGTCAACCGCTTGAAGACGGCGTCGTCACCATTGCCAGAGCCATTCTTTCACTCACCTATCCTGCAGAATTTATGCTCGCTGCCGCGATGAATCCCTGTCCCTGCGGTTATTATTCTGATCCGTCAAAGGAGTGCACCTGCTCACCACCTCAGGTCCAGCGTTATCTGTCGCGAATATCCGGGCCATTGCTTGATCGCATTGATATTCATATTGAGGTGCCGGCGGTGAAATATCGCGAATTGAGCAGTGGGAATACGGGAGAATCTTCCGAGGTTATTCGTCAGCGGATTGAGGCGGCTCGTGATGTGCAGCGGCAACGTTTCAAAGATCATCCGCATCTTTTCTGCAATGCGCGCATGGATTCAAAAGAGATTCGTCGTTTCTGTCGGCTTGATGATCAGGGACATGAATTGCTCAAGATGGCGATTACCAAATTGGGGCTCTCTGCACGCGCTTATGATCGCATTCTTAAAGTTGCGCGGACGATTGCCGATTTGGAGCATCATGAGGAGATCAAGGCGGAATTTGTCAGCGAGGCCATTCAATATCGCAGTCTGGATCGGCTGCATTTTTCCAGTAATATTTGAAAATGATCGCGATTTAAGCTCATTAAAAGTGAAAAAGTCATCTTTCTCCCCAGATCTAAAAATTAAAACCTGCGAGCAGAAAGACGGTTAAAAGAACCCGTCCGACACGGTGGGCACCGCCTAAATGCTTTTTACTTCCACAAGATCCCGTGAGGGATTAAGAGGCCTGTAATACGCATGCAGAGCTAGCTCCCAAAAAAAAGGTGTTGGTTCTTTTACGTGTTTGACCGCTCGCAGGCTGATTCAATTTGTCAAAAATCAATTTAAATGTCAAGGAAAAGTTTCGAGAATATCCTATTAACGCTGTTTGTTTTGAAATAATAGTATGAATCTCATTGCATTTGAGGTATCCCTTTTATATCTTTAAAGAAAAATGGGTCTTTATGTATAAAATGATCGTTCTCTGTTTGGTTATTTTTCCGCTGATTTTGTCTGCTTCCTCCGGTGACCTGCTGAAAATCGAAATTGACGGCGATATCAATCCGCTCTCGGCCAAATTCATCGTGGACAATATCAAACGCGCCGAGGAAGGGCAGTATGAGGCTCTGCTCATTGAAATGGATACTCCGGGAGGTCTGCTGCAGGCGACCCAAGATATCGTCAAAGCCATTCTCGAGGCTCAGGTTCCGGTCATCATGTACATCACTCCCAGCAGTGCGGGTGCTGTTTCTGCGGGTGTTTTCCTCACAATGGCCTGCCATATTGCGGCGATGGATGAAGGCACGAACATCGGCGCCGCTCATCCGGTGAGCATCGGCGGTCAGCAGGATACCTCACAGGTGATGAGCCAAAAGGTGGAAAATTATACCGTCGCCTGGGCGAGAGGAATTGCGGAAAAACGAGGACGTAATGCCGACTGGGCTGAAAAAGCCGTCCGTCAAAGCGTATCGATTAATGAAAACGAGGCTGTTGCCTTGAAGGTGGTTGATTTTGTCGCGCCGACTTTGGACAGTTTACTCACCCTCGTCAATGGTCGCGAGATTGAATTAAAGGACGGTCTAATGAAGGTTTTGGCCACAAAGGACATCACTATTGTCGAACATACAATGAACTGGCGTCATCGCATCCTTTACCGTATTTCCAATCCGACGATCGCCTATATCCTGCTGATGCTGGGGATCTATGGACTCTTTTTTGAACTGTCAAATCCCGGAACCATTATACCCGGAGTAGCCGGCGGCATTTTCATTTTACTCGCGTTTATGGCGCTGCAAACCCTGCCGGTGAATACAGCCGGAATCCTTTTGATTCTGTTTGCATTGGTCCTCTTTATTCTTGAAGTTAAAGTCACCAGTTTTGGAATATTAACTATTGGAGGCGTAGTCGCCATGTTCCTTGGAGCCATTATGCTGTTTCAAGATTCCCCCGGCTTTCATTTTCGCGTTGATTGGCGTGTCGCTTTGACTGTCGCCTTGTTCACAGCTGGTTTTTTTGTTTTCGCGTTGGGAATGGTGTTGAAGACTCGACTCAGCAAACCGACGACAGGCCAGGAGGGATTGGCCGGAGAGATCGGCGTGGCCAATTCTTCTTTTGCGCCGGGAAAAGAGGGCGTTGTCAAGGTGTGGGGGGAAATTTGGCGGGCAGTCAGCACAGATAAAATTGCCAAAGGGGATCAGGTGCGCATTCTGTCAGTGAAAGGACTATTATTAACCGTTACAAAAATAAATGTTTTAAACGAAGAAAAGGAGTAAAGAGATGATTTCACCCTTTTATGTGTTGGTCATTCTGCTTTTATTGGTCATACTCAATTCCATCAAGATCCTGCGCGAATACGAACGCGGCGTCATTTTTCGCCTCGGGCGTCTCGCCGGTGCAAAGGGTCCGGGAATTATCTTTATCATCCCGTTTGTCGATCGGATGGTTAAAGTGAGCCTGAGAACGGTCGCGATGGATGTACCGCCGCAAGATGTCATCACCAAGGATAATGTTTCCGTCAAAGTCAATGCCGTATTGTACTTTCGTGTTGTTGAACCTGAAAAGGCTATTGTTCAGGTGGAAGAGTATCTGTTTGCAACCTCTCAGCTCGCTCAGACAACCCTGAGAAGTGTGCTGGGACAGGCGGAATTGGATGACCTGCTGGCGGAACGGGATAAAATCAATCACGAGCTGCAGCGCATCATCGATTCTCAGACTGATCCTTGGGGCATCAAAGTCTCGCTTGTCGAAGTCAAGCATGTCGATCTGCCCAGTGAAATGCAGCGGGCGATGGCGCGGCAGGCGGAAGCAGAACGTGAACGGCGTGCAAAGATCATCCACGCCGAGGGTGAATTTCAGGCGTCGCAGACACTCTCCAATGCTGCTGCGGTGATCTCGAAACATCCTGAGGCGCTGCAGTTGCGATATCTGCAGACGTTGAACGAGATTGCTTCAGAAAACAATTCGACCATCATTTTCCCGTTACCGATTGATCTTCTCAGTGCTTTTGTTAAAAACGACAAGGATGTGAAGAAATAATTCAGATGAATCGGCGGGTGTCGAACGCCCGCCGATGTTTTTCCCCTATGGAGCACTCACCATCGATTTACATTGGACCTGCCGGTTGGAGTTATCCCGATTGGAATGGTATTGTATACCCTGCCGAGCGGCCGCGCCGGTTTTCCGAATTGGAGTTTATCGCCCGTTATTTTAATGTGGTCGAAATCAACTCGACGTTTTACAAAAATCCGTCTGCAGCGACCATAAATGGATGGTTGATGACGGTTGCAAAATATCCCCATTTTCGTTTTTGCGTCAAATTATGGAACAAGTTCACTCATGGCGAATGCTATTCCTCCGATGATGTAGGTGATTTCAAGAAAAATCTGCAATTGATCGCGGACAGCCGACAACTTTTGTGTGTCCTCATCCAATTTCCCTGGTCATTTAAAAAGAGTGTCTCTTCAATTAAAAAACTTGCACTGCTTTTGGAGCATTTTGGTGATTTGCCCTGTGCCGTGGAATTTCGTCATTCGAGCTGGTCTGATGATGCTGTCGCTCAGTTCCTGACAGAACGTCAGGTCTCTTTTGTCAATATCGATCAACCCCTTTTGCCGGGTTCTTTAGCGCCTTCTGCGGTTGTGACTGCACCCGTAGCGTATGTCCGCCTTCATGGCCGCAACCAGGCCAAATGGTTTCGCGAAAATGCCGGACGGGATGCCCGTTACGACTATTTGTACCGTACTGATGAGCTGCAACAATGGATCGATAATATCCAATCCATGGCATCGCAAAGCAAATCGATTGTGGTCATTTTTAATAATCATTTTCGTGGACAAGCGGTGGTTAACTCATTTCAGTTCAAGTTTGCCCTGCAACCGCAACAAATGAATGCCCCCTCATCGCTTCTCCACGTTTATGGCGCTCAACTGCCTTTCATGCGGCCGGATATGACCGGACATACTCTGGATTTATTCTGAATCATTTCAACGATAATTTCATCCGATATTTAAAGTCAAAATATTGAGGAATGTTGTGGATTTTTTACAGATTATTTTGGTTCTCATCGTCTGGTTTGTATTATCCAGATATGTACTGCCCAAGTTGGGAGTGCCCACCTGAATGTCCGGATCATGTGATCTCCCGGGTGGAGATTCATCAGAAAAAACAAATGACAATAATCAATCCTTATCGACAGAAAAGGAGAAGTAATGCCGATCAATGAATATGTCTGCCGAAAATGCGGGCATCGCTTCGACGTTCTGCAGCGTTTGGGAGAGGATGGTTCTCAACTGAACTGTCCCCATTGCAACGAACCGAAGCCTGAAAAAATGATTTCCGCTTTTTCCGCCTGTGGTGTTGATTCCCCTTCCCATTCAGACGGCGGAAGAGGCTGCAGCAGTGGTTTTGGCTGAGGTATCTGAAATGTGAACCGTGCGTTCACAGTTTACGCTTGATTTTCATCTTCAGGATGCCTAATTTGCGAAAGGCAAGTTTAAAAACTTGCCTTTCCTGTTTATGTTCATTCAATAGGAAACGTGTACTATGAAATTGATCAAAAATGGTTTAATATTCATTATTGGGGCTGGATTGGGTTTTTCATATTACTATTTTATCGGCTGCAAAACCGGTTCTTGTCCACTGCAGAGCAATCCCTGGTTTTCGTCATTGTGGGGAGGCGTATTGGGGCTGCTTCTGGTTGATGCGGTCAAAGGATTTTTGCCCAAAAAACAATCAACGTGATATTTTTCGAGGTCGCCATGGTTTCGGTCTGGTCAAAAGTGGTATTCGTCCTGCTCATGATGGCAGTTATTAATGGGACAAACGCACAGGAAGTGCAGTCTTTTCGTAGTTGTGCAGACTGCCATCGTCAAATCACCCATGAGTGGCAGCAATCCCGACACGCTCAATCGACGGAGCGTACTAATCCATTTTTTGCCGCCATGGTCAAATGGGCGCGTTCCTCTTCTGCAGAGGATGTGGAAAAATGTAAGAAATGTCATCAGCCGGTCAGCGCCTTGGGTTTGAACGAGTATGACAGCAGAACACTTGCGGTGGAAGGCGTCACTTGTGATGTCTGTCATGCCACGCGGATGAAAGGAAACGGCAAGGATGCCTGGTTTGAGCTGCTTCCGACAAATGTGAAACAAGGTCCATCCAAAGATGCGGTTCCTGTCAGTCACTCTGCCGAGTTTTCATCCGTCCTCACCTCTCCGCAATTTTGTCAGACTTGCCACGGTAATATGGAAAAGTCGCACCAATTCGATATCTGTTCGACTGAGGAAGAATATCACAAAAGTTCTTTTGCCCGAAAAGGTGTAACGTGTCAGGATTGCCATATGCCCGCTATGGAGGGGAAATCTGCCGACTTGGGAAAGATCAGAAACATCAACTCGCATATCTTTTACGGTGGTTACAATGCCGAAATATTGCGCAATTGCGCCAACGTGAAAATTACCCTGGAAAAAAATTCTTCGGCATTGCGGGCTGCGGTGGAAGTGACAAACAGGACCGTGGGTCATTCGTTGCCGACCGGCTCTCCATTGCGCATGGTGGTGCTGACCGTGCAGGCGCTTGATGAAAATGATCAGGTTCTGTGGCAGAACTTTGGAGATTCGCCATTTGAGGACTCTAAATCGGTGTTCATGCGATTGCTGCAGAATGATAGTGGCGCGGCGCCCGTCCCGCCTTGGGAAGCAACATCCATCAAGTTTGATCAGCGTTTATCTCCTGACGAAAGTCGTACTTTGGTCTTCGATATTCCCGTACCCCATGTGAAACAAGTGCAGGCAACTTTGACTTATTTCCCGGCGCCTGCGACTCTGATATCAAAGTTCGGACTTGAAGCGCGACTCCAACCCACGATTATTGCATCGACGATTCAAACCCTCTCTCAAGAGCTCAGCGAATGATTATGCGGGGATTTATGAAACGAATCAGAATAACCATCCTTATTGGTCTCTCGTTATTCTCTGCTGCCTGGTGCGGTGACGGAAGCAATGCTTTGCAGGATTTTTTTTCCGCCTGGCAGATGCCGAAAGTATGGATTGCAGCCACATTGGCCTTAGCGGGGAGCGTTCTGCTGATCATGCGAAAAGTGGTCAGTTCCGTGCGCCTGGTGATGATGGCCGTCGCTTTCTTTGCATTCGGAGTGATTGGTGTGCTCCCCTGGGGCTCTTTTGCTCAAGGGATGGGTTTGCACCCCAGCCCGATGTGCATCATCGAAAAGCCTTTTCTTTTCATCAATGCCGGGAGGTCCATCCCCATTTTCTTTTTTTCAATGCTCGCTTTTGTCGGACTGTTAACCATCATCAGCAATAAAAGTTTTTGCGGCTGGACCTGTCCTGTCGGCGCACTGCAGGAACTGATCTATCATATCCCGGTATTCAGGAAATTCAAGCGACCCCTGCCTTTCGCGCTCACCAATACTATTCGTCTGGGTGTTTTTGCGATTTTCATCGTTCTGGTGTTTACCTTGTCCTTTTCTCTTTTCGGATATTTAAATGCTTTTCATATTCTTCATTGGCGATGGTCAGCGACCCTGATTCCATCGCTGATCATCGTCCTGATTGGCGGATTGATTGTTTATCGCCCGTTCTGTTACTTGGTTTGTCCGTTGGGACTGGTGACCTGGATACTGGAGCCGTTTTCTATCTTGCGGGTGAGATTAATCAAAAGCGCCTGTACCGATTGTCGATTATGCATCAAAAAGAGTCCCTGTCCGACAGTTCCGTCAATTTTGGAGAATAAAAAAATCCGGCCGGATTGTCACGCCTGCGGTAAATGTATTCAGGCTTGTCCGGAGAACGCCTTGATTTTTAATAAAAAATCATTAAATTCAGTGAATTCCTTGTAATATTGACCCTGTACGATAAACGTAAATGGAGTTTCTATGAACAAGCAAACAATTGATGATCTCAATCTCAAGGGCAAACGCGTCCTCATCCGCGTGGATTTCAACGTGCCTTTGACCGAAGACAAAAAGGTTGCTGATGATAAGCGCATCGTTGCCGCTCTGCCGACAATCAATAAAGTGATTAATGACGGCGGTAAAGCCATTCTTATGTCACATCTCGGCCGACCGGATGGTAAGGCGATGCCTGAATATTCTCTCAAACCGGTTGCGGAGCGGCTCTCTGAACTATTGAATAAATCCGTTGTTTTTGCACCGGATTGTGTCGGCGAACCGGCAGAAAAAGCCGTGGCGGCGATGAAGGCAGGAGATGTGGTCCTTCTTGAAAACCTGCGCTTTTACCCGGAGGAAGAGGGCAAAAAAGAAGGCGTCAAGATGAGCAAGGAAGAGCGCCAGTGGTTCATCGATGGACTTTCCAAGCTGGGTGACCTTTATATTGATGATGCGTTTGGTACCGCGCATCGTGCCCATGCATCCATGGCTGGAGTGCCGCAGAAGCTGAAGCAGGGAGCTTCCGGTTATTTGATGAGCAAGGAATTGGCTTATTTCGCCAAGGTATTTGATAAACCTGAACGGCCGCTGTTGGCTATATTGGGCGGCGCCAAGGTATCGGACAAAATTATGGTCATCGACAACCTATTGGAAAAAGTCGACAGCCTGATCATCGGCGGCGCCATGGCCTACACCTTTTTGAAGGCCAAAGGCGTTGCTGTCGGCAAGTCGCGCGTCGAAGAAGATTTCATTGAAAAAGCCAAAGAGTATTTCATCAAAGCCAAAGCCAAAGGCGTGACCTTATTGCTGCCGGTCGATCATATCGTGGCTGCCGAGTTTCCATCCGGCGAGAGCGGAGTCGGTGAGGTCATAAACGCCGAAGCTATTCCGGCGGACAAGATGGGGCTCGATATTGGTCCAAAGACGCTCGAATTATACCAGGCTGAAGCGAAAAAGAGCAAAACGATCATCTGGAACGGCCCCATGGGTGTGTTCGAAGTCAAGGGTTTCGAAAAAGGCACCTATGGTCTGGCTGAGGCGATTGCGACCTCCGGCGCGGTGTCGGTGGTCGGCGGCGGTGATTCAGCCAGCGCTGCGAAAAAGTCAGGTTTTGGCAAGCAATTCAGCCACATCTCCACCGGCGGCGGCGCCAGCCTTGAACTGATGGAAGGCAAGATACTGCCCGGAGTGGCGGCTTTGACCGACAAATGATGGATTCGATTAATTGTTGAATAAGAAAAAGCTTTCCGGTTGTCCCGGAAAGCTTTTTTTATGACAGGAGAATCTGATGATAAAGCACTGGTTTTCATTTTTGCTGTTGACTTTTATGATCTATGCGGAAACGCCTTATTACCTTGATCCAACGCAACCGCTGGAAGCGCGTGTTGAGGATTTATTATCCCGCCTGACATTGGATGAAAAATTATCCCTGATTCACGCCGACAGTAAATTCACAGCCGCTGGTATTGATCGGCTGGGCATTCCGGTGCGTTTTTTGTCCGATGGCCCTCATGGCGTTCGCCAGGAGATCGGTCCCCATTCATGGGCGCCTGCCGGACGCACGGACGATTATGCCGGGTATCTTCCCAATGGCACGGCGCTGGCTTCAACATGGAATCCCGAGATGGCGCTTGAATTCGGGCGCGTACTCGGCAGCGAAGCTAATGCCCGCGGCAAAGCGGTGATTCTCGGTCCGGCGATTAATATTCAACGGACGCCGCTGTGCGGACGGAACTTTGAATATTTCGGTGAAGATCCTTATCTCACCGCTCAGATTGTTGTGCCCTACATTCGTGGGGTGCAGGAACAGGATGTTGCTGCCTGCGTCAAACATTTCGCCCTAAACAATCAGGAAGTGGAACGCGGATCCATCAGTGTTGAAATCGATGAACGAGCATTGCGGGAGATCTATCTTCCAGGATTTCAGGCTGCGGTGCAGCAGGGCGGTGTCTATACCGTGATGGGCGCCTACAACAAGTTGCGCGGTGGCCATTGCTGCCATAATGATTATCTGCTCAACACCATTCTCAAGGGTGAATGGGGATTTCAAGGCTTGGTCGTGTCGGATTGGTCCGGGACGCATGATACGCGCGAAGCGGCGCTGTATGGACTGGATCTGGAAATGGGCACCGATAAACCCTATGCGGATTATTTTCTGGCTGATCCGTTCAAAGAGCTATTGCTGGGCGGAGAGATTCCGATGAGTGTTCTGGATGATAAAGCGCGTCGCAACTTGCGGGTTATGTTTTTGACGCATGTGTTTGATCCGAATCGTAAAAAGGGTGTGCTCAATCATCCCGATCATGCCAAATCGGCGCGCAAGATCGCCGATGAATCGATTGTACTGCTTAAAAACGACGGCGGTTTTTTGCCGCTGTAATTAGAGAATTTGAAAACAATCGCTGTCATCGGCGAGAATGCTGTACGATTGCAGGCGCCAGGTGGCGGTAGTTCAGAAATCAAAGCACTGTACGAAATTACGCCATTGCAGGGATTGATCGCACAGGTCAAAGGACGCTCAAATGTGATTTTTTCCATGGGCTATGAAGAGAAAAGCGGAACCGAACAGATCGCCAATGCGGTTGGTGCTGCAGCGAATGCTGATGTGGCCATCATCTTCACCGGCTTGAGTCACTATGAGCACGGAGATGCCGAAGGCAGCGATCGTCTGGATATTACCTTGCCGTTTCATCAGGATGAATTGGTGCAGGCGGTCTTGGCGGTCAATCCGCGTACTATCGTTGTCAATATCAGCGGATCGCCGGTGGCAATGCCTTGGATTGATCAAATTCCTGCGGTGGTGCAGGCTTGGTACGGCGGTATGGAAGCCGGCAACGCCATAGCCGATGTGCTCTTCGGCAAGGTCAATCCATCGGGCAAACTCTGCTTCACGTTTCCCCAAAAGCTGAGCGATTCTCCGGCTCATGCGCTGAATGCTTACCCGGGAGAGAATGGTGTGGTGATGTATAAAGAGGGTATTTACGTTGGATATCGCTGGTATG
>RPQV01000007.1 GCA_003818595.1 Calditrichota bacterium | reverse complement strand
TTACAGAGCCGGCGCTGACATTTTTATCTTTCAGCAAAGGAGACGCGAATTTCACGGTACAGCCTCCAACGGCGTTCGTAGGCAGCAGTACAGTTCAACTTGCAGGGAATAAAGATGATAGTCTTTATTTTCGTGTTATTCAAGTCGCCGCTGCACCTTCTATGGTGGGTGAAACCACCATTAACGCGAATATCGGGATGCAGGAAGTCAATACCGGACGCATCCTCACCGATATCAGTCCTCAAGTCCTGCGAGTCCTGGTTCAGGACTCGGCAAAAGTGCGTATCGATAAATTGATTGCGGTCATCGAATCGCCGGGTACGGTCAATGCCGGACAAGAATTCTACCTTCGCGCGCTTTTGACCAATGTCGGCGGCAGTAACGCGGATCGCGTTAAAAAAGCCCGTGTGCGAATTTCCACCACCAACTCGAAATATTCATTCGTCGCCGGGGATACCATGAGTGTACAGGATTTGGCGCCGAATGAATCGAAATGGACGCTTCCGGGAATACGCATCCATGCACCCAGTGAAGCCGGTGAGCAGGGCTTGTTCAACGGCGAGATCATTCAAGCGATTGCTCGAAATACCAATGCGGCTGCCAAAATAGTCGCACCGACAGTACCGGAAAATGCATTGGTCTCTGTGCGCACGCAAAATCCGCCCCAATACCGCATGGTGTCTGTCGCTGTCGATCAAGAGGATATTACTTCTTCCTCCACCCTCCCCTGGACCATTTTTGCGACAGTCGCCAATAATGGAGAAGGGATTATCGAGTTATTGGAACCTGTTGCCTCAAATATCAAGATTTTAGATGAAGGCGGCAACGAAGAAACCGATTATCTCATCGAAGCGCAACCTCTGACGGCTGAACAAAAACAGCTCAGCAACGGTGAGACGGCAAAACTCACTTTCATTGTTCGCGAGACGGGAAAAGGCGCCGGCAATAAAACGGTTCGCGCCGACATTTATGGAAAAGACTTGAACAATACTGCCGGCGGGCCATTAGTGGTCAGCGGAACAGCACCTATTTTTGTGACCAGCAGTTCGATCGTTCGCCTGATGACGACGACCATGGACGCGGCAATCAATAACGTCGGCGAGGATGGAGTTGGACATGTTAATGTCGGCCAGGAATTTAATGTAAAAGTTCAGGTGCGTAACGAAGGCGGCCGATATTTGGAAACCATTCGCGTTGCGCTCAATGCTCCTGCCAGCCAAGTCTTGACCCCTGAAATACAAATCAACCGTCTGGCAATTGCCGGTACGGGCGAGGCAACTTTCCGCATCAAAGCAAGTACTGTAGAAAACCTTGTCGGGGAGGTACTTACGGCAACGATCCTGGAAGCGAAGGGATTTGACGGATCGCAGGCGGTCATCAAAGAAGCCGAAGATGCAACGGCTCCTATTAAAATATATCAACCAGCCAAATTGCGCATTATAGAAACAGTAAATCTGGCGCCGCATCCGCAGGGCCAAGTCAGTTTCGGACAGGATTTTAAAATTGCCGTCAAGGTCAAGAATGAGGGCTCTGAATCAGCCGTCAACGGCCGTATCTCATTGACCCCTTCGGCGCCTAATCTGGTGGTCATCGAGCAGCCGTCCCTGCCGATTACTCAGGAAATCGCGGGCGGCGCCGTGGCTGAGGTTCAATTTAATGTTCAAGCCGGCTCCACTCCTGCTGATGTGATATTGACTTCTGCAGTGACATCCGCAACAGGTAAAAATTCCAAAGCTGCTTTGGAAATCCTCGATCCCGGCGATAAGAATAAAGCCGGCGCGTACCAGCGGCCTGGTGCTGACCTGGAAATTGTCAGCATCGATGCTTCCGTCGAGACCATCAACGCCGGTGACAGGCTGACGCCATGGAACATTTTGGTTGCCGTGAAAAACAGCGGCGGAGCCGATTTGCAATTTGTCAGTATCGCCGACACCAATATCACCTTTTCTGTTGGCGGCATCCTTGATAAGGATTATAAAGTTTTACCGCCTGACGGTCTGGAAAACAGTGATAATTTCATTCTTCAATCCGGTAAAACAGATACTCTGGTCTACACCGTTCGACGCAATGGTGAATTGGCCGGAGAAGCCCAATTTACTGTTTATCTGCAGGCGTTTGATAAAAACAGCTCCGGCGAACTCAAACTTTCAGCGGTCGGGAGAGGCGACATCTTTGTGGCCAATAATGCAGTGGTTCAGATTCGAGAGACCATAGCAACCGCCAATGAATTGGACGAAAACAGTTTTGCTCTCGTAAACCGCGGGCAGCCATTTGAAGTTCAAGTCAAAATCCAGACCGGCCAATTCGGGGGAGTCGATTCCGTCATCGTTAAACTCGAATCCAATGGTAATTCTTTGACCACGGCTCTCTACGACACCATTCAAACGATCGAAAGCGATAATTTGGCTGTCTCAGCGTTTGAGTTGACGGCTGACGACAGTTGGGATGTCCAGGAGCGCGAAAAAAGTGAAATCTTTACTGCGACAATCATTCAGGCTTTCGCTAAAGGGGATACGACGCGGATAACTCCGCGAGAACCTGCCAGAGGTGCCGATCAGGCTAAAATACGCATTCAGGTGCCTGCGCAGTTGAGCTATCGCCTGCAGCTGGGAGATTATGGTGGTTCTACTGTTGAGGTCGGTAAGGAATTTATCGTGACTGCGAAATTGTATAATCGCGGCAGTGCGGCGATCGGTGTTGGCAAATTGCAGGCGATACCACCTAATGGATATTTTATTGAACGTGAACCGAACAATTTCATTGATAGCGCGGTGGAGAAATCTTTTTCGTTTGATGTTGGAAAAGACTCGATGGACATTCGTTTCACCTTCAAAGCGCCCGACTTTCCTTCAGGACCTGATGAAATCAGAGCTGTTTTAACCGTCGTTCCCATTGACAAGAACAGCGGCGAAGCGGTTCAGCTCGGAGATATCTCTCCGGTTCTCTCTTTGACAGCGGACAATGCCCCATCGTTGTCCATAGATTCTTTTGTCATTTCCGCCCCCCAAGGGGCTGCAGATGGAGTGATTTCCACCGAACAGATATTCGAGCTGAAAGCGGTCGTCAAGTCCCGTCAGAGCATTCCCAACCGTAAAGCGACGCTTATACTGCCGGTTGTACCGGTGGATCCGGGATATGAATTCAAAACACCGCAGGTCTTGAATATCACCTCTGAAAATCAAGAGCTCGTTTGGAGCCTGCAGGCGCCGCTTTATGCCGTTCCTGATGCTCATACATTTACCCTCTCAGTCACGGGTGGAGTGAATTCGCAGGTCGAATTCACCGATGAACTCTCTTTAGAGATTGTGAGAGTTCAGCGCCGAGCGACCCTTGGCCTTGAGCCAATTGAAATGCTGCCGGAAGGCGTCGTTAAGGATGGAGAAGCCTATTTTACTTTTGGTCAGGAAGCGCAGGTCAGCACCCGCATCAGAAATTTTGGAGATGCCGGTTATTCAGGTGAAGGACAGATTACTCTGGATCTCGGCCAAAGCGGCGGAATTACTCTGAATAATGGTGATGTGCCGACCAAGACATTTACCAATGACCAACTCATCACTTGGGATATCAAAGCCCCGGCGACGATCGATCAAAATCGTCGCGTCTTGCGGGTGCGAATTTCCGCAGTGCCGCAAGATGAAAATTCAAATGTTTTGGCCAGAGTCTCGACCATCGAACGATCGATCTACACCCATGTAACCCGAGGCGGCAGCATCGATGTTGAGGCGCCCAAACTGCGGACAATATTTGGTCAGGATATTTCGGTTGTTTCCACCGAGCAGCAGTTCAGCGTATCCGCGATCATCAGCACCTTTGGCGTGAAAGATGAAAATATACGCACCACCCTCTTCATCACTTCATCGGAATTTAAAATACTCGATCCGGTGAGGTTCCTGCCGTCCAACAGCGAAAACCAGCTGCAAACATGGAACGTCATCGCGCCTTCATCGCTCTTGGAAAGCACGGCAAAATTGCATGTTAAAGTGGAAGCGATTGATTCACAATCGGAAAACGCGGTGACCGGCGAGTCCGGACAGGTTCAGATTCCATTGGTCGAGCGTACCTTATTTACCATTGAGCCCTATATTTCATTTCCAGCGGGACTGCAGGGTACTGAAAAGCTCTCGACAGACCAAACGTTCTCTCTGACGGCTAAGATCAATCATTCAGGGGCCGGTTTTGTTGAAACTGACAGTTTTCGATTGCGGGTATCTGAACCCGTGGGATTTCAATTTGCCGAGGGTCAGAAAACGACTCTATCAATTTATGCGGGCGATTTCATCTCGGCCGCTCAATATCCGACCTGGCAGCTGAAAGCGCCGGCAAAAGGCAATGAAAACATGGCCAGATTTTCGATTTTTATCGAAGCTCTGCCTCGCGATATCAATTCAATGCTGCCGTCGAAAACTGATAAAGACGAAGTCATCTTCCCCGTCCGGGTTGTCGAAAAATCGAGAATCAACCTCCTCGTCTTTGTTAATGATGAACTGGGGAATGATTCAACCAGCGTCAGGCCGGGCAACATATTCAAGCTGACGTCTTGGCTGCAAAATGATGGCGAGGCGCAGATTCTTGGATCTTATCAAGTCGACTTGGAGATGCCTCCCACTTTTGAGTTGGTCGGAATGGATACGACGCTGCAGACAGTCGAAAATGATTCTGCATTCTGGGCCATCCGCGCTCCGCGAACCGTGACCACCCTGCCCGACACCTTTATGGTTCGTTTGCTGCAATTGCCCCAGGATGAATTTGCCAGAACGCCGGTTACGCTTTCAAATCCCGATTCGAGTGCGTCAGCCTTCATTTGGGTTGAGACCGGGAAAGTGATTGTCAAGTCTTATCCCGTCCGAAAACAAACCGGAGTGGTTCGCGGAAGTCAAAATGTCCCCATGTTGGGTATTGCATTGCAGAATAAAGAAATATCCTCCACGGCCAAGTCTTATTTGACCGGATTGCATCTCTCTTTCAGAGATAAACTGGGCAAGCTTATATCGCCGAAAGCGATGGTGAATAGAATTTCTGCATTGAATGATCACAATGATGCGCAGGTATTTGTGGAAAGCATGGCTTTAAGCGATTCGGGAACGGTTTTTCTGAATTTCAACAAATCTATTCTGGATACGTTGATTGGAAATGAAACGGATTCCATAAAGATCATGGTAGATATCAAGAGCGGGACTGAGGGTGGCGATTTTCGGATGACATTGGATTCCACTTCTGCCATCCAGATCGTGGATCAGTACGCTCTTCCCTTATCGCTCGTCGATACGACTGGAACAGCCTTGTCCTACCTGGGGTTTTCATCGCCGATGGCTGTTTTGGTTCAGGAGGCCCTGACAAATTCATTTTATAATTATCCCAATCCTTTCGGGCGAATTTCAACGCCTTACACATCCTTTCTCTATTATCTCAAGGAGAGCAGTGATGTTCAGATTAATATTTATACTTTAACGGGTGACCTTGTTCGCTCCTGGGATATCAAGCAGGTAGAACATCCTGATCTAACCTCAGCCGGGTTGCATCAAGGCGAGCTTACTTGGGACGGCGCCAACGGCCAAGGGCAGCCCGTATTAAATGGAGTTTATTTGGCGTATATCCGTACAGGTTACGGAGAACAGGCAGTCATTAAAATCGCGGTTGTTCGATAATATGAAAACGAAACCTATAACATCCGTCGCCGGTAAAATGATTCTTACATTAGCCATTTTACTCAGCTTTTCTCTTTCTGCATCAATACGGGCGCAATCGGGAGGAACAGGATCTTCCGGCCAATGGGGAGGCGTCACTGATATCTTTGATTTTCAGGTCGGCGCCAGGGGAATGGCGATGGGCGGCGCCTATGTAAGCGTCGCTGATGATCCGTTCGCACTCTATTGGAATCCATCATCTTTGGAACAGGTGCCGGCGTTCAGCATTGGTGTTTATCACACCAATTTACCTTTTGGAACCCAATATGACTATTTGGCATTGGCTTATCCTACGCTTTATTATGGCACCTTTTCCGCCGGATTGCTGCGGATCGGTACGTCAGACATAAAGATAACTGATAGCGACGCATCTTTGCTCGGAACAGAGGATTATCATCGTACGTTGTACATGTTCGGCTATGGCAAAAAGGTGAGCAGCTGGCTTTCTATCGGCGCTTCGATGAAAATTGAGACCATCAACATCCCGGGGTATATGGATACTGCATCCGGTACCGGCGGAACCAACAGCGAATCGGCTGTCGGTGCTGATTTCGGATTTTTATTTTTATCTCCAATGAAAAATGCTATATTGAGGAACTGGAATTTCGGTCTGAATTATCAAAATGCCATTCAGCGAACCATGCAACTTGTTGACATCAAGGAGAATTCACCGCGCACCCTCAGATTTGGTTTTTCGCGGCCATTTTGGTTCTCCCAAGATCGTAACCACTTGTTGGTGGCCTATGAATTGGATGTTCATGAGAAAAATACGGTTCCTCATTACATGCATCTTGGAGCGGAATTGGGAATCCGGAATATATTGATGCTGCGGTTAGGATGGAATAAGCGCGGCGAGGCCTCTGATGGCTACGGCATGACGTATGGTTTCGGCCTTTCGCAATTTGGATTCAAGCTTGATTATTCCTATTGGAATGGTGTGGACGCCTTTTTCGGCAGCAGCCATCGAATTTCCATCACCGCGCAGATCGGAAGAACACGATCGCAAAAACTGCAGGATGTTCAGGCGGAAGAGCTGCGGCGAATTCAGGAAGAGGCTCAGCGCAAATATGAAGAGGATCGACGCAAGATTCTTTACAGCGGAATGGCCGAAGCACGAGAGTATTTTCAGGGCGGAGATTATGTTCGCGCCTATAGCTCGATCAATAAAGTGTTGTCCCTCGATGACAGCGGAGAAGACCCCGATTTTGATGAGGTGCGCACACTTTCGGAAGAGATCAACACGGCATTGGAAGCTCAACGTCGGAAAGATGTTGAGGCTCAGATCAATAAAAGCAGAGAAGAGCTGGAAGCCCGTCAGCAACAGCGTTTGATTCAGGAACATTATGACAAGGCCATGGCGTTTTTTGAATCGGAGCAGTTAAGAGAAGCGATTGAAGAATGCGACCGCGCTTTGGAATATGATCCCAATAATGAGATGGTCAAACAGCTGCGGACCATGGCCGATGAAGACCTTCGGCGTCGAATTTATGATTTGATTGAATCAGCCAACCGACTCGAACGCGGCGGAAGAGCATTTGATGCGTTGCAGTTTTATAATCAGGCCCTGCCTTTGGCTAGAGGCAACCAGGAAGTTGAAACCTTCATCACTGGAAAGATACGGCAATTAGATCAGCGATTGGAATACGAAAATCTATTGCGCCGAGCCGTTGATTATGAAAATAATGGCCAATGGAAAGAGGCTGCGGATGTCTACACCCAGGCCATGAAATCCCAGCCGAATAACCAGGAACTTCAGCGTCGTTATCGGGAAGCTAATGCGCGAGCCAATGCAAAGCAAATGGAGATGACTCCCGAAGTTAAAGCGCTATATACCCAAGGTTATCGAGCGCTGCGCGACAAGAATTATGATGAAGCGATCAAGTATTACGAGCAGGCATTAGAGATACAGCCGTTGAATAAAACGATTCTTCGTGCATTAGATCATGCTCGAAATCAGAAACGTCGCTCAGGAACGAATGCAACTACGGCTGCGGTGAATTAAAAGGAATAGTCATCATTGTTCAGGAACGTTGCCAAGGAAGAGCTTAGAGTACCTGGTAAAGTCGAGTACCTCGGTGAACTGCGCGATTTTGTAACGCGGGTGGGGAAAAAATACGGCTTTTCCGAGCGCGTTATCAACGCTTTCAAATTGTCCATAGATGAAGCCGCTACCAATATCATCAAGCACGCGTATCGTGATTGGAGCGGTGACATTACATTGCGGGCAGTGGCTAAGAAAAGCAGCCTGACGATGGTTCTGATTGATCAGGGGAAGTATTTTGATCCGCGTCAGGTCAACGATCCGGATCTGCAGCGTTATGTCGAGATCGGAAAACGGGGCGGCCTCGGCATTTTTATCATGCGACGTCTTTTGGACAGCATTGACTACCACAAATCCGAAGAGGGGAATGAGCTGTGGATGGTCAAAAATCGTGATGAAATCAGAAGAACCCGCATTACCTTCACCGCAATTCCGCTGACGTTGAAAATGCGCTACTGGCTCTACTCGCTGACCATTGTCACGGCGCTCCTTCTGGTCATTTTATTATATAACTTTTTTCATCAACGAGACAGCATTCTTGAGGACTATATATTACAGGGGAAAACCGCCTGCTCATATCTGGAAGGCGAAGTCGGTAACCGGTGGGAAACAATTGATTCCGAAGTTATAAACTATTTAAAAACCAATGGCAGCTATGATATTGAAATCAGAACCGGTGCGGATGACGGCATCAAAACCTTGGTGAATTCGGAACATCGTAACATTATCAAAGAGGTCATCCTCACTGATAAGCGATCTGTAATTCTGGCATCCTCTGATTCAACGCGAACGATTTGGGAGGAGAAATTCCAGATTCCGAACGATGCGAAGCAGCTTGAACAGGACAGCCAGAGCACGGTCTATTTATTGAATGAAAAAGAAAAATCACCAATACTGAATATTATCTGGCCGATCAAAGGGGAAGATGGGGAGAGACTTGCCGACATACAGCTGCAGATTGACTATCGCAGGATTCAAAAAGAGACCAATAGAAACAGCCTGTCGCTTGTTTATAATACTTTTCTAATCTGGCTGATCGTTTCAGCCGGCCTCTTTATGCTTATTTATGTGGTTTTGAATCCTTTTAAGCGTCTCCAGGATTGGGTCAAACATCTCAACGAACCCGGCGTGGTGGATGATATGGATATCGACGCCACCAGCGAGATTGGTGCGATTGCTCAGGCATTCAGTGACATGACGGTTCAGCTGCGTAAGTCTCAAGTCGACCTTGTCGAGCAGGAACGGTTGCAGCAGGAAATGCACATTGCCAAACAGATTCAGCAGACCCTGCTCCCCAGCGAGTTTCCCGAGCTCGAGGGTTATGATATCGCTTCGTATTATGGCGCTGCGAAAGAAGTCGGCGGTGATTTTTTTGATTTTGTTGAAGTGGATAAGGATACTCTGGGCGTCGCTGTAGCGGATGTTTCGGGCAAAGGAGTGCCCGGCGCTTTTGTGATGACGATGATTCGGACGGCTTTGCGTTCAGAAGCGCGAGGCGTCAAAGACGCGGCTGAAGTTTTGGCAAAAGTGAATGACTTTGTCGTCAATGACATGAAAAAAGGGATGTTCGTCACCCTGTTTTATGTGATTATTGATTCAAAGAGGAGACGACTCAATTTTGCCAGCGCAGGTCATAATCCCATGATTCTCCATCGTCCCAGCAAAAATAAAACTTATTATTTAAATCCGCGGGGATTCCCGATAGGAATATCACTGCCGGACAAAGAACTGTTCCGCCGTTCGATTGAATCGGATACCATTGCATTGGCTGAAGATGATATACTCCTGGTTTATACCGATGGGGTAACCGAAGCCATGAATCCCAAACGAAAAATGTTTGGGGAGGAAAGGTTTTTACGCCTTATTCGAGACTGCGGCAAAAAATCAGCATCAGAGTTTGTCGAATTGCTGACCAAAGAGATGGGCAGTTTCACTGAGGGCAATGAACAGAATGATGACATTACCTTGGTGGCCATTAAAGAAAAGACCTCTGCGGAAAAAATTGATTACGACCGGGCAGTTCGTGCTTATACCCTCATACAAAGCGGTGTCGGCATAAAGGAAGCTTGTCGGGATTCGGGTATCTCAACGTATTCCTATTATCAAAAATATAAAGATAAATTCAATAAAGATGGTGTCGAAAGTTTTGTCATCGAAATCGGCGTCGATCAGGTTGAAGAGAAGCATCTCAGTATTGAAGAAAAAAATAAGATTTATGATGTTATCCGACGCAATCCGGAATTCGGCGCAAAACGCATCAGCGAAGAACTAAACACAGAGCGATATGATTTCTGTATAATTCCTGTTTCGAAAATCTATGAAGAGCTGGTGCACATGCGGCTCAATACCAAGCAGCTGCGCGAATCTTTTATCATGCGCGGTGGGAGGAAAAAGAGGATAAAGCCGCCCGGTACCCCGCTTTTGACTGTAGATGGGCGCGTGATCATTAACCGCGCTCAGTTTGAGGAGGCTGAAGAGGAAGAAGAGCAGCTCGAAGCAGCCAAAAAAGAGGAAGCAAAGGCACCGGTTGTTCCTGTGAGTTCAAGTCCGCAGGAACTTACGAATGAATCGACAGATGATCTGTCCGAACGAAATGTCTTTCAAATTGATAGAAGCAAGCTGCTTACGGATCCACTTGAAGATTTACTCGACAAACGAAAACAAAATGAGGAAGTGCCCGTTGTAAACGCCGATCAAAATGCATTCTCTGCTGAAGAGGAAACGGATAGTTTCTGGCAATTGGTCGAAGCGTCAGAACATGCGGAAGAGTTTGGTGAACCATCCGAGCGCACCAATCCGCTGAATGAGCAGGAGAACATCGATTCAGCAAATGTCGTGACTGAAGAACAGATACGGCAATCAGAGGAGTTTGAAAAACTCGAACTGGAAGAGAATGAAACAAAAGAATCTTTGTTTTTTAGCGGCGATACTGACCTGGAATTCTTAGCAAATTTTGAGTTTACGGACCAGGAGGATAGTTTTTTTGCCTTTGCAGTCGATGAACAAGATGACACGATTGAGACGAATACGGCTGAAAAAGATGAACCAACTGCTGCTCTCGACGATGGGGAAACCGAGGAGTTGCCCCTTGCGGCCAATTCCGTTGATGCGATTGATGACCCGACGGAAAAAATTGCCGACGAAAAATATCCTTTAACCTCTCCTGCAACGTCGGCTGCAGAAGAAGATGATGAAACTGAATCATGGGATTCACTGATTAATGAAACATCTGACTCATTGAGCGAGAATGACCTGGAGTTTGAAAATGCGGCCGTTGATGAATTTGAATCTCAAGATAAATCGGATGAACCATATATAGAATTGGCGGCGCTTGAAAAGGAGAATGGCCTGGATGACGCTATATTTAAAGATCTATTGCCTGGTGAAAAAGGAGTGTTTGATTTGTGGGCGACTGATCAAGGCGACACAGAGGTCTTAAAATTCGATAACGCGGATCATGCTCCGGCTTTTGATGACTCTCCCGAGCTGCTCGATCCCTTTGAA
The DNA here is from genome assembly GCA_003818595.1 of Calditrichota bacterium. Taxonomy (GTDB): domain Bacteria; phylum Zhuqueibacterota; class Zhuqueibacteria; order Residuimicrobiales; family Krinioviventaceae; genus Fontimicrobium. Next base: position 14,160 of record RPQV01000007.1, on the reverse strand, counting down.
GAATTTCTTCAGATCGATGAGGAGCAAGGTCTGCTCGATCAACAGGGAGAACTGGAATTCGACGATCAAATATTTGAAAATCCAATTAAATATGCAGAAAGTGAGGAGGCAGATGATGGCGAAGGAGAAACCCTGCAAATTAGTGAGGTCCCCCGAAGTGATGATGAAGTAAACCGTCGCGAACGAGAGGACGACTCTATTTCTCTGGACGAACTGGTCTCGATTTCTGATAATCAGGAACCCTTGTTTGCACAAGAGGATGAAGAGTTTGACAATCTTTTACTTGACGCCGTGTCAAATGATGACAAGGTTCGCGAAATCTTTAAGAATCAAACTCATTCGGAGGACGAAATGAAGCGAATGGATGATATTCAATTTGACCATGATTATTTAGAAGCGATCACGCTTTATCAGGAACATCGCTATTCCGATGCCATTTGGAAGATGCAGAAATTGTCTACCCGCTATCCCAAGGATCAGCGGCTCTATTCGCAGTTGGGTTTGGCCTATTTCCGAGTTGGTAATTTCGAAGGCGCCGCTCGTGCGTATGAGCGAGTGATCGATTTAGATCCCCTCAACGAAAAGGCTTGCGAAAACCTGGCGACAGTATATGCAAATCAGGGAGATCTGCGAAAGGCCATCCTGCAATGGGAACGTCTGCTGAAAATTGCTCCGACTCGAAATGATGTAATGAACAGAATTCAAAAAGCCAAGGTTTTCTTGGAAAAAATTTAGTTTTTTTCGACTATCTTTAGTATTGACATTTTATCTGGATACTGCTAACTTGTAAGGATGTGATCAAACCCTCAATTAAGAGGAGGAACGAAATTGGAGAGAGGGATATGGAAGGAATCCAAATAAGAATTGAAAACAACTATAATATTTCAATCATCAAGGTTGGTGGTTATATTGATACGACGACTTCCTCGGAGTTGGAACACCATCTCAATGACATGATTCGGCGTGGATCTTATAATATCATAATTGATTTAAGCAATGTCGATTACGTGAGTAGTGCCGGTTGGGGTATTTTCATTGCTGAAATTAAAGGTATTAGAGAACACGGCGGGGATTTGAAACTTGTCGGGATGATACCGGAAGTCTATGAAGTATTCGAGTTGTTGGAATTTCATTATATTTTAAAGGCTTTTGAAAACCTGCAGGATGCCGTTGCTGATTTTGAGCGCTCAGGGATGGTGCCGGCCGCCAAAGTCACCGAAACCGGCAATGTCGAGCCGGTGTTTCATACAAAAGAGACCGCTTTCACAAATCCTATAGCCGAAACAACTTCGACGGCTAAGGAAAGGACGCTGGAAGAAAAGATCAAAAATATAATCAAAGAGATGCCTTATGCGGGAACAATTCAAATTGCACGACAATTGAATACACCAGAATATGGCAACGAAAAAATCGGCTGGTTTGGACTGAGAAAAACATTAAAACGAATGGGGTTGGATTCCAAACAGAAAAGAATCGGGCACTCACGCTCTGCCTGATCGGGCAAAACAAAAATGCTTTTATCAAGCGCCGGAGAAAATATTCACCGGCCGCATATTTCCTAATATCTCTTCTCGTCGGGAATTATAGTGTTTATTGATTATGCAAAAATCCACATTAAAGCCGGTGACGGCGGCGCCGGATGCATGGCATTTCGCCGGGAAAAATTTGTGCCCAAAGGCGGACCCTCCGGAGGTGATGGAGGTAAAGGCGGAGATGTGATTGTTGAAGCCGATCAACATATGCACACGCTGTTGGATTTTCAGTATCAGCGAATTTTTCGCGCACAACGCGGAGAACACGGACAAGGATCGAATAAGACCGGCAAAAATGGCCAAGATGTTCTCATCCGGATGCCCATCGGTACAGTGATCAAAGATGAGCTGTCTTCAGAATTGCTGGTGGATCTGACCCGACATGGTCAACGTGTGGTTGTTGCTTCCGGTGGTCGCGGCGGGCGCGGCAATGCCAGATTTGTTTCCGCTACTAATCAGGCGCCGCGAAATTGGGAGCAGGGATTTCCCGGCGAAGAAAGGGATGTCATTTTAGAGCTTAAATTGATCGCCGATGTAGGCTTGGTTGGTTTGCCGAATGCCGGGAAATCAACTTTGCTCTCCTGCATTTCGGCGGCAAAACCTAAAATAGCTGATTATCCGTTCACCACCCTGTCGCCGGTTTTAGGAATTGTTCGTTTTAATGATTCGCAAAGTTTTGTTGTAGCCGATATTCCCGGAGTGATTGAGGGAGCGCATTTGGGCAAAGGACTGGGGCATCAATTTTTGCGTCATATCGAAAGAACCAAAATCCTGGCGCTTCTTCTCGACAGCAGTTCCGAAAATATCGAACAGGACTATAAAATTCTATCTGCAGAACTGGAATCTTACAGCCCTGAGATGGCAAAGAAGCGGCGGATCGTGGTCTATACCAAAAAAGACTTGCCGCGCCAGAGTGAATTGCCGACATCAAAAGTCATCGGGAAACATGATGCTGTCGAGATTTCCGCGGTAACGGGAGAAAATCTCGATATATTGTTAACAAAAATCTGGAAATTGCTGCAGAATATCTGATCATTCGCGGGGGAACAGTGCAGAGCCAACCAATCAATCCATTTGAATTGATACGTCTCTGCAGCATATCCGGGATTGGTTCACAACGAATCCGGAATTTGCTGCGTCGCTTCCATTCTCCGGAAGCCGTTTTCAGAGCTTCCGTGCGTGAATTGGTTGAGGTCGAAGGTATTGATAAAACACTTGCAGGCGGCATTAAAAGAGGCGGCGACCTTCATTTTGTCAAAGAACAGGAACAGCTGTTGAAAAGGGGCAGTGCCCAGATCATTACATTCTGGGATGCTGCCTATCCCTTCCTTTTAAAAAAAATATGCGATCCGCCCATTGTTCTGTATTTACGCGGCCGCAGCGATCTTTTAATGGATCCAGGCATCGCTGTTGTCGGAACCCGCGCTCCGACCTCCTATGGCAAATGGATGACCGAACATCTGACGCGCGAATTAGCGGCATTTCATTTGGTGATAACCAGTGGATTAGCCAGAGGTATTGACACCATTACTCATCAAACAGCTGTCAATGGTGGTTGGAGAACAATTGCTGTTCTGGGTTCTGGAGTTGATCATATTTATCCAGAGGAAAATAATCGGTTGGCCGAGAAAATCACTGAAAGCGGCGCTCTGGTGAGTGAATTCCCAATGGGAAGTAAACCCGATGCAGCCCATTTTCCCCGCAGAAATCGTATTATTTCAGGTATGACCTTGGGTGTGCTGGTGGTTGAGGCCGGCAAGAAAAGTGGCGCTCTCATCACCTCTGATTTTGCTTTGGAGCAGGGACGCGAAGTTTTTGCTGTTCCCGGGAATGTCAATAATCCCAAAAGCTGCGGCTGCAATACATTAATCCAACAGGGCGCCAAATTGGTTATGAAGGTTGAGGATATTTTAGAGGAATTTCCACAATTGTGCCGCTTATCCCAGGAGCAGAAGAAATCAAATTTCCCCGATGGACTTTCGGAAAAGGAGACGCTGGTTTATAATCATTTATCATTTGAACCGCAGCATATTGATCGAATAACTTTGGAAACAGGGCTTTCAGTGGCTGAAACATTGTCGGTCTTGTTGAATTTGGAATTGAAGAATCTTGTTTTTCAGACCGCAGGAAAGCAGTTTATACGCCAATAACTCGGCTGTGTCGAAGAAAAAATCAATTGACTAAATTTATAAATATTTGTAATTTGCTATCCTCGATACGGAGGGCTAGACCTAATTGGTAAGGCAGCGGTCTTGAAAACCGCCGGGCGCAAGCCCTTGGGGGTTCGAGTCCCCCGCCCTCCGCGCAGGGAGGGGAAAGAAAATGGAGAGGTGCCAGAGTGGTCGAATGGGGCGGCCTGCTAAGCCGTTGTAGGTAATTTTGCCTACCCAGGGTTCGAATCCCTGTCTCTCCGCTCATAAACCGAGAAGTAGAGAAAAGATGAGATACGAAATTAAACGTATTGAGATCTGGCCGGTCATTAAAGTGGTGATGATCTTTTCTTTATTGCTCGGTTTTTTTATTGGTCTATTCTACGCATTTTTATTGATGTTAATCAGTCAATTTTCCTCTCCGCTGGAGGAATTCGGCGCATCGGAACTGACCTCACTCGGCAGTATCGGCATCACTTTTATTGTCATTTTTTGTCTTGTGTTTGTCACTCTCATCAATGTCCTCGCAGCCGCTGTTTTTACTGCACTTTATAATCTGCTTGCCGGTTGGATTGGGGGATTAACCGTTGAACTGGAACCCAAATCCGATCAAGGATCAATACCTGTAGGATAATTAAAAATATGATACGTGTACGCTTTGCCCCCAGTCCCACTGGTTTTGTACATGTTGGCGGACTGAGAACAGCTTTGTATAATTATTTATTTGCCAAGAGAAATAATGGGCGTTTTATATTGCGCATTGAGGATACAGATCGCAGCCGTTTCATTGAGGGAGCGACGAACAATATAATCAAAGTATTAAACTGGGCCGGTTTGATTCCCGATGAGGGGCCTGAGCAAGGAGGAGGCTTTGGCCCCTATTTTCAATCACAAAGAACGCAGCTATATCGGCAATTTGCCGAACAATTGCTTCGAGCCGGATATGCCTATTATGCGTTTGACACTCCCGAGGAAATTGACAAATTGCGTCAAACGGCCTCGGAGCGGAATCTTCAGCCCAAATATGATTCATCCACCAGAATGTCAATGCGCAACAGTTTATCTCTATCTGATGATCAGGTGCGTCATAATCTTGAAACCGGCATCCCTCATGTCATTCGCCTGTTGATCCCGGAAAATCGCACCTTTACCGTGCATGATCTGATCCGAGGGCAAGTCACTTTTCACAGCAGTCAGGTTGATGATCAGGTTTTGATCAAGTCCGATGGCTTTCCAACCTATCACCTGGCCAATGTTGTCGACGATCATCTAATGGAGATTTCTCATGTCATTCGTGGTGAAGAATGGCTGAGCAGCGTGCCCAAGCATCTTTATTTGTATGAATGCTTGGGGTGGAATCCACCTGAAATGGCTCATTTACCCTTGATTTTTAATCCCGATGGAACGAAAATGAGCAAGCGGGATATTCAGTCGCTGTCGGCATTACCAACCGGCAAGGTTGATCCCGATGTGCAATCTTATATCAACGCCGGATATGAAAAAGACGCGATTGTGAATCACATCGCTCTGCTGGGGTGGAATCCGGGAGATGACCGTGAATTATTCTCTCTGCAGGAGCTGGTGGATCATTTTTCATTAGAACGGGTCAACAAAGCGGCTGCAATTTTTGATATCCCAAAGTTGAATCACATCAATCAGCAGCATTTGAGTAGAAAGTCGGCGTCTGTACTGGCCCGGGAAGTACTTACTGAACTCAGTGCGCGGGGAATCACGGCGCAAACGCAGGAATATTTGGAGCAAGTAGTCAAATTGATGCAGCCGAGACTTTATCTCAGAAATCAGTTTTTCGAGGCAAGTCATTATTTTTTTCTGGACCCGGAGACGTATGATGCTGATGTTGTGAAAAAAAGGTGGACGGAAAATTCGGCAAAATATTTACTTGAATTTGTCGAGGAAATTGCTAAATTGGAGTTGTTTGATAAAAACTCTCTCGAAACCGCTCTGCAGGTGGTCGCCTCACGCAATACAGTCAATGCCGGACAGGTTATTCATCCTGTCAGGCTGGCCGCTACAGGAGTCGGTGCGGGTCCTGGTTTGTATGAACTTTTGGAACTGTTGGGCAAAGAGAGAGTTATTAACAGACTCAAAAAGGCGGCACAAGTCATTCCGCTTTTGCAGAAACCCTGATTGGGGTGTGGTCCAACGGCAGGACACTTGACTCTGGATCAAGTTATTGGGGTTCGAATCCCTGCACCCCAGCCATTTAACGGTCGCTGTAATTTAACAGTGACCGTTTTTTGTTATCATATTAAACGCCTCTTGTTGATGCAAAGGGAATATATGAAAATCGAGGAAAATAAAGTACCCAAAACGGATAAAGTGATCCATTTTATTCGCCAGATTATTAATCAAGATATTGCCGATAATAAAAATGAGGGACGCGTAATCACCCGCTTCCCGCCGGAGCCGAATGGCTTTTTGCACATTGGGCATGCAAAATCGATCTGCCTTAATTTTGGGTTGGCGCAGGAATATGGCGGCCGATGCCATCTAAGGTTCGATGATACCAATCCGGTCAAAGAAGAGCAAAAATATATCGACGGCATTATTGAGGATGTCAGATGGCTTGGATTTGATTGGGGTGAACATTTGTATTACGCCTCTGATTATTTTGAAAAAATGTACAAATGGGCTGAAATACTCATACAAAAAGGTCTGGCTTTCGTTGATTCAGCCAATGCCGATCAAATTCGTGAATGGCGTGGAACACTGACTCAGCCTGGAAAAGAAAGCCCGGACCGGAATCGGCCTTTCGGGGAAAATCTCGATCTGTTTCGACGCATGCGTGCCGGAGAATTCGAGGATGGTGCTTATGTGCTGCGCGCAAAAATCGACATGGCGCATCCCAATATGAATATGCGCGATCCAGTAATGTATCGAATCTTGAAAGCCGCTCATCCTCGTACGGGTGAAGATTGGTGCATATATCCGATGTATGATTGGGCCCATGGTCTGGAAGATTCCATTGAGGGTATTACCCATTCCATTTGCACCTTGGAGTTTGAAGATCATCGACCTCTCTATGATTGGTTTTTGGATCAATTGGGAATTTATCACCCACAGCAAATCGAGTTTGCGCGTCTGAATTTAAACTATACGGTCATGTCCAAGCGAAAGCTGCTGCAACTGGTGCAGAACCGTATTGTTGATGGTTGGGATGATCCGCGGATGCCAACGATTTCCGGTCTTCGAAGAAGAGGCTACACTCCGGAAGCGATTCGCGATTTTGCCGAACGAATTGGCGTCGCCAAACGAGAAAGTATGGTTGACATTGGATTGCTTGAACACTGTTTACGCGAAGATTTGAACAAGCGTGCGCCAAGGGTGATGGGTGTTTTAAAGCCTCTAAAAATAACCATCACCAACTATCCGGAAGATCAGGTTGAATGGCTGGAGGCGGTTAACAATCCGGAAGATGAATCGGCCGGTGTAAGGAAGGTTCCATTTAGCCGCGAAATTTATATCGAGCAGGATGATTTCATGGAAATTCCCCCCAAGGGCTATCATCGCTTATCCCTCGGCAGCGAAGTGCGCCTGCGCTATGCATATTATATTACCTGCAATCAGGTTGTCAAGGATAAGAACACGGGGGAAATTTGTGAGTTGTTATGCACATTCGATCCGGAATCTCGCGGAGGTTATACTGCGGATGGCCGCAAGGTAAAGGGCACGATTCATTGGGTTTCGGTCCCCCACGCCGTCGATGCTGAGATTAGACTCTACAGTTCACTTCTGATCGTCGCTGATCCAGATGCTGAAAAAGAAGAGCGTGAATTTATTGATTACATTGATCCTGATTCATTGCAGATTCTAAATCATTGTAAACTGGAACCGAGCCTAAAAGATGCGCCGGCGGGTTATTTTTGCCAATTTGAACGTAAAGGATATTTTTGTGTCGATCGCGATTCGGTCCGGTGTGGATATCCTGTCTTTAATCGAACGGTGGAATTGCGGGATTCCTGGGCGAAAATGCAGCCGTCAAACAATGCCGTTTTATAAACAAATCAGCATCTGTAAAATGACGTTGCATTCAAGCAAACTTTCTATTATATTAATGTTGTGCGCCCGTAGCTCAATTGGATAGAGCTTCTGACTTCGGATCAGAAGGTTGGGGGTTCGATTCCCTCCGGGCGTACAAAAAAAAAGCTCATTATTAAATGAGCTTTTTTTTTGCATTAAAATTAGACCCGATGATTCGAAATCAACAGGGTCTTGGGATCTAATCTAAGCTGCAATTTGGGGGCATTGGTCAACTGATTGCATTTCAGGAGCTTGAAGCTGATGACTTCCTTGAGAGGTTCGAGCAGAATGATCACCTGAAATTGATCCCGATAAGCATTGATCGGCGCGGGGATGTCAAATTCATCGACATCAGAGTTATCGCGATGAACCGTTGCAGAAAACCAAATACCCACTTGATGCTCGGCCGCATATTCTTTCCACTCTAAAAGAAAAGACTTGGTTATTTTATCAAATTGGAAGCCATCGACAATAATTAGTCTTGGCGAGTCCGACCAACTGCTTTCTACCTGGCTGATGTGTTTTTTGATTTCAGCAAACGGCGTCTCAAAATTCTTAAAATGAAGGATGAGACGATGACGAATAATCTCATCATGCACATCTTGGGCATTGTCCAATTTATTGGCGCGTGCCACTTCTCTGAAAACCTGCTCATACCAACCGATAATATGTCTCGAATCATCCGCAAAGGATACGTGAAGTACATTTTGACCGCGAAGGAGAATGTCGGTGGCAATATGTACAAGGCTCGCTGTTTTACCGACACCTTTCCAGGCTGTGATGACGCCTAATTGTCCCGCCTGGAGTCCGCCGCCAAGCGTTTTTTCGAGTGTTCGAATTGGACTGCGCTTAATCAAATCTTCTTTAATCATGTATGTCCTTTATATACTTTAAGATCAAGGATAACGACCGAATACTGTCAACGAATGTTATTTATTTTTATTTTTTTCTGCAAACTGTTTTTTCAATTCTTCAGAAATTGCATCAGGAACCTTGGCGTAGCGACTGAATTCCATGGTAAATTCAGCTTTGCCTTGGGTAACTGAACGCAGAACTGTCGAATAGCCGAACATTTCGCTTAACGGGACCTCAGCCTCGACAACGGAAAAGTTATTGTCTTCAGAAGCACTCTGTATGATACCGCGCCGCTGATTCAACGTGCCCAATATCGATCCTTGAAATTCAGTAGGTCCTTCAACAGCAACCCGCATGATCGGTTCGAGTATGATCGGCCTACATTTGGAATATGTTTCTCGAAATGCAGAAAATGCGGCGGTGTGAAATGCCATGTCCGACGAGTCTACCGGATGATAATTTCCATCATTCAAAGTTACTTTAACACCAACGATTGGAAATCCGGTGAGGGGACCTTTTTCTACCGCCTGCTTGAAACCTTTATGACAGGAGGGAATATATTCAGTGGGGATGACTCCGCCTTTTATTTCATCAACAAATTCAAAGTTACTCTCATGATTGGGTTCCATGATGCCGACGACTCGGCCATATTGTCCGGCGCCTCCGGTTTGCTTTTTGTGGGTATAATCAAAGGTCGACGACTGGGAAATGCTTTCACGATAGGCGACCTGCGGTGCTCCCACTTCCAAATCAGTTTTATATTCCCGGCGCATTCTCTCAATGTATACATCGAGATGCAGTTCGCCCATACCTCTGATAATGGTATCAGCGGTTTCCGGGTCTACAAATGTTTGAAAAGAAGGATCTTCTTTCGCAAAACGGTTGAGAGCTTTGGCCATATTCTCGGCGGATTTATTGTCTTTGGGCTTGATCGACAAAGCAATAACCGGAGTCGGAACAAACATCGAAGTGAGTGCAACATTCAGGTCCGGCGCGGTAAAACTATCACCCGATGCACAATCAATTCCAAAGAGGGCGACGATTTCGCCGGGTCCGGCTTCAGAAATATCTTCCATCTCATCGGCATGCATGCGGATCAGTCGACCGACACGAACTTTTTTGCCGGTGCGGGCATTTTTTATTTCGTCGCCCTTTTTCACTGAACCTTGGTAAATGCGCACATAGGTGAGTTGTCCAAAACGGGTATCATCCAATTTGAACGCCAGCATCACCAAAGGCGCTTTCGCATCCGGCAGGAGCTGAATGTGCGTTTCTTCATGATCCAAGTCGAGTGCGGTATTGGCGACATCATTAGGATTGGGGAGATAATCGATGACGCCATCCAACAGTAGTTGAACACCTTTATTTTTAAATGCGGATCCAACAAAGACTGGAGTGAGTTCCAGAGCCAGCGTCCCTTTTCTGATCGCCTCGTAAATCATTTTTTCAGTGACACGGTCTTCGAGATATGCCTCGGTCAGCTCATCGCTGAACATGGTCACTGCATCGAGTAAAAGATCGCGTTTCACCCTGGCATTGTCTTTATGCTCCGGCGGAATTTCGTCTTCTCGAATGATTTCGCCATTCCCTCCATCAAAGTACAAGGCTTTCATTTTAATCAAGTCAATGATGCCTTCAAAATTTGCCTCGAGACCGATCGGCAATTGCACCAGCACAGCATTGTGGTTAAGTTTATCGCGCAACTGCTCGGTTACTTTTTCAGGATTTGCGCCCATTCGATCGCATTTATTCACAAAAGCGATGCGGGGTACTTTGTATCGCGTCATTTGGCGATCGACCGTGATTGACTGAGATTGCACTCCGCCGACGGCGCAGAGGACCAGAATGGCGCCGTCCAATACACGCAAAGAACGCTCCACCTCTACCGTGAAATCGACATGTCCCGGAGTGTCAATGATGTCAATAGAATATTTTTTCCATTCTACGTTTGTGGACGCAGATTGTATGGTGATGCCGCGCTCGCGTTCGAGATCCATCGAATCCATGGTAGCGCCCACACCATCTTTGCCGCGCACTTCATGAATCGCATGTATTTTTTTGGTATAGAAAAGGATTCTCTCTGTAAGCGTCGTTTTCCCGGAATCTATATGTGCGCTGATTCCGATATTACGTCTGTTAAAAATATCAGCCATGACTTGATTAGCTTCCTCTTTAATTATAGATATTTATCTTGTTCTGTAAAGCAGCAAAAAATAACAATTTATAATATACAAAAAAATGATGATTAAACAAAATCAATTATTCAAATTCAACAGACAGTTATAGAAAAATTGTACCCTGAATCGTTTGTATTCATCACCAGCGCTGCGCGGAAAATGCCGTTTTGTGGGAAGCGATAAGACTGAGCATATTTGATGAAAGGGATGTAAAGAAATCTCTATTTCATGCTTTTAAACGAGGTGTGAAATGAGTACCTTATAAAAAGAGATAAAGGGATAGCTTATGTTAAAAAAGGGACAGGAAATTACCACCACCATTCAAAGCCTGGCATATGGCGGTCAGGGAGTTGCCCGCGTGGATGATTTTGTTGTTTTTGTTCGTGATGCCTTGCCGGGACAAAAAATCAACGCTCTAGTGACCAAAAAACGTAGCTCCTATGCTGAAGCAAAGATCACAGAGGTTATTGAACAATCCCCCTGGGCGATTACTCCACTTTGCGGTCATTTTTATGATTGCGGTGGATGTCGATTTCAGAATTTGGATTACCAGCAACAATTGAACAGCAAGTCACAACAGGTCAAAGATCTGCTTGAACGCATTGGCGGATTACAGCATTTTGAGTTTTATCCTACCCTTCCTTCAGCGGACATTTATTATTATCGCAACAAAATGGAATTTTCATTTGCTCGGAAACGCTGGCTGACCGAGGCGGATATGAAGAGTGGCCCAATTGAAGTCAGTGATAATCCGGTTTTTCTGGGTCTGCATGCCCGGGGATTTTTTGATAAGGTTGTCGATATCCGGGAATGCCATTTAATCCCGCCTCCGGCAATTGAAATATTATCGTCGATTCGAAAAATCGCGGAATCAAGCGCACTGCCGGTCTACAGTACTTTTGACCATCAGGGATTTTGGCGTTTTGTCATTATTCGTTCCTGTGTCTTCACGCCAGATCTGATGGTGAATGTTATCACCTCAGAGTTCAGAGAAGAAATTGCGGAAAAGTTAAAGCATGAATTAATAAGCGCTTTTCCGCAAATTACCAGTTTGTTCAATGGAATAACAAAGAGCAAATCCAGCGTTGCCTTTTGTGAAGAAGAGCATCTGTTGTCGGGCAATACGACTATCTCAGAAAGAATTGGAGATTTTCGATTTGAAATTTCACCGAATTCTTTTTTCCAGACCAATAGTCGACAGGTCAGGCAATTATATGATCATGTCGTCAAATTGGCGGAGTTCGATGGTGACGAGACAGTATATGATCTTTACTGCGGGGCTGGAACCATCGCCATCTACATCAGTCGGTTGGTGCGGCAGGTTGTCGGATTTGAAGCAGTAGCCTCGGCAATCAGAAATGCCAACGACAACTGTCATCTCAATGGGATCGAAAATTGTGCATTTGTGCTTGCCGATCTCAAAGACATGCTGACAAATTTAAATCAAGTGATTGAGACTTTTCCAAAACCTCAAATCATCATATTGGATCCGCCGAGAGGGGGTATGCATCCCAAGACAGTGAAGGCCGTATTAACCCTAAGACCGGAGAAGATCATTCACGTCTCTTGCAATCCATCAACGTTGGCGAGAGAATTGGCAGAGTTCTGCGCCGGTGGTTATGTGCTTAAAAGTGTTCAGCCTGTGGATATGTTTCCTCATACCGCGCATGTAGAGACTGTCGCCCTCCTGCTTCGTAGTGATTGAAATACGAGAATAATCGATTGCGCACTCGGATTACTGTCGCGAAAATACAATTTCGCCATCGAAAATAGTGAGATCGATTCGAGTGCTCAAGATTTCAGCAGGTTCAATATTAAAGATATTCTTGCTGAGAATGATTATATCAGCAAATTTCCCTGGAGTAATGCTTCCCTTGACATTTTCCGAATACTCGGCAAACGCCGAGCCGAGTGTATAATTGTGGACCGCTTCGGCGACAGTCAGGCATTGCTCGGGAAACCACCCATTCTCGGGAAGGCCGATGTCGATGTTTTTACGGCTTACCGCGGAATATATCCCGCGCATAGGATCAAGCGGCTCGACAGGCCAATCGGTGCCGAAAGCGATTCGAGCACCGGCGCTCGACAGCGATCTCCAGGGGTAAGCAAAAAGACTGCGTTCATAGCCCAACCGCTCCTGAGCCCATCTTAAATCACTGGTACAATGAGTTGGCTGCATGGATGCAATTACACCATATTCCGCAAATAGGGTCAAATCTTCCGGACGAATTACCTGGGCATGTTCAATTCGATGACGCATTTTTGTTGAATTTCCGTAATATGCTGCGCGATAGGCATTTAGGGCTGCAAAAACCGCCTCGTCGCCGATGCAGTGCAGGCCGATCTGCAGTCCGAGGGAGTCTGCTTTTGCAACCATGACATTCAATTCGTTTCCGTATTGGATCATTCCGGAGGTGGATGCGTCATCCGAATAGGGTGCAAAGAGCTTGGCCGTACGCGATCCCAATGTCCCATCAACAAATCCTTTGAGCAGACCTATTGTGATGTGATGATCAATCGTATATTTTTGCTGTTGAGCCATTTTCGACTGCAATTGCTCAAGGTGAACGATATCATTGAAATCCATCCATTCTGAAACACGAACAGTAAGTTCATCCTCATCTGCTAAATGATGATATAGTTCCAGCGTATCAAAGCCGGAATTGTCTTGAATCGAGGTGATGCCGAATTGACGGGCTTGTTCAAGGGCAAGTTTTAGGGCGAAGAGTTTTTCTTCTCGACTCTCTGGCGGAATAAATGATGAGACCAGATCGACCGCTGACTCTTTGAGAATTCCAGTTGCCTGGCCGGCGTCATCTCTTACAATCTCTCCCCCATGGGGATCTTTTGTTGCTTGAGTGATATTCGCCAACTGAAGAGCGGCAGAATTAACCCATGCAATGTGCCCGTCAACACGAGTAAGAAAGACGGGATGACTGAAAAATAGACTGTCAAGCATTTTTTTATTCGGCCACTCACCGCGATTGAACTGAGTATGGTCCCAACCGCGGCCGGTGATCCATTGACCGGGGAGCAATTCCCCAGCCGCCTTTTGAAGTTTTTCCAGGATGATTTGTAGGGATGTGTCTCCACTAAAGTCAAGCTGTTTGAGACTCTGTCCTCCGCCGAGGAAATGAAGATGAGCATCATTAAAGCCAGGCAGTACCAATTTATGATCGGCGGAAATGACTGTCGTTGAGGGAGTTATAAACTTGCTGATTTCTTTATTGCTGCCTATGGCAATAATTCGATTTCCTGAAATTGCAACTGCCTCGACGATGGGCGAATCGGGATCAACTGTATAGACATATCCATTTAATATGACCATTTCGGTACCCATCAGGTTCTTTGAAAAATGTGATAAGATAATAAAAAACAATATCAAATATGTGGGGTTTTTTATTG
>RPQV01000006.1 GCA_003818595.1 Calditrichota bacterium | reverse complement strand
GTCGGGGTGTTATCGTTGGAGAAAAGTCCATCTCATCCGGAGCTGCGGCGCGCCCAAAATGAACTCAAACAACTACAGTCACAATATAACAACCTGAAACAAAAGAGCCAAGCTTTCGCCAGTGGAAAAGCCAATAATGAGATGCTCATCCCGTTTGGCAATATCCCCACCATTGGATTAGACTATGCGCGGCTCTTCCGATCCGTTAAAATCCAGGAAATGCTGCTGGAATTCATTTATCCACAATATGAACAGGCCAAAATACAGGAGGAGAAAGACACACCGACAGTCCAAATTCTGGATCCTGCGGTGCCGCCGGAACTCAAAACAAAGCCCAAGCGGATGGTGATGGTCGCAGTCAGTATGATTGTGGCATTCATGATCTATTGCGCATTGGTCATATATAGAATGCAGTTGAATCTTTTACGGGAAAAAGATTTTGATCGATACGAGAAGATCATGAATATTTATTCTTCACTCCAAAAAGATATGATGTTCTGGCGGAAAAAGTAGGCGCGACTCTCTTTATGAATTATAACAGTCAAATAGTCGCACTGAACAGGTCTGAAAAATTCTTTATCTTGATTTCCATACTTGCCGGCGTGGCGGCGTCATTACTGGCCTTTGAACTTTCTCTGATCAAGCTTGTATTACTGGTGTTTGTGTTTGCCGGTTCGGTTGTACTTTTCCGTTATCCGATTTTATGTTTGATTCTGGCGTTCTCCTCCGGTATTTTCAAAGAATGGCTGACCGAAAATGTCGCCTTGTTCAGTTCGGTGGATTTTACAACATTTATTTTTTTGATGACATTTTGCGTCCTTATCAGCCATTGGCTGCTCACCGGCGATCTCTTTTACCTCCCCCGAATCGACGGATTTTTTCCTTTGGTTTTTTTTTCATTGGCCATGTTATTGGCTTTGTTTTATACACCCTCGCCAAAATATGGCTTGCTCAAAGCAGGCAGTTTTCTCGCCTTTAATTGGACGCTGTTTTTGTTCGCTTATTGGGGGATAAGAGGCCGGCGGGACTTGCAGCAGTTTGGTGTATTCATGGTGGGCATAACTGCCGTGGTCTCGCTTTTTACCATTGTGACGCTGACGCGGGCATATCTGCGTGGGGATTTTCTCTACAGCTATAGAGCTTCATTTCTGGGTGTGAATCCGATCAGTTTTGCCAATTGGATTGGCTCCATCAATATTTTGCTTATTACATTACTGCCGATTTTGCACAAGCGTGCAGAGAAACTGACAGCCATGGCTTTGGTTGCGCTTTATTCGGCTACCATGCTGGTGACGAATTCTCGTGGCCCGATGCTGAGCTTTGTCCTCTCTTTGATCATCCTATTCCTTTATCATTTCCGTGCGCTTCATTTTGTAAAGATCATATCGCGCATTCTCCTGGGCATATTTTTCGCTCTGCTTTTATTTTTACTGCTGCCGGAACAGGTGACCAGCCGTTATGTTGATCTATTCGGCGGCGGTTCGGACGTCGTCTCTCAAACGCATTCAGCCTACACCATCAATACCCGCTTATTTGCATGGAAAGCTGCGCTTTCTGCAGCCTTGTCAAGTCCCCTCCATCTCCTTTTTGGAATTGGCGTCGGCGGCTTTTCGAGTTTATTCTATGGCATGGATGTGAGGTTGTATCCTCACAATATGGTGATCGAGGTTTTTTGTGAGTTGGGGCTGGTCGGACTTTTCCTGCTCTTATGGCATTTTTATGCCGTTTTTGCAGTCATCGTGAAGAAATTGAAGGACTTGGATCAACAAAACAGAATTCTCCTCCTCTCATTAGTGATGGGTACCGTTTATCTGCTTCTCGCGGCATTATTCAGTGGCGATCTGAATGATAATCGTCGCATTTGGTTCTTTATGGGAACGGCATTGGCGGCGTCAGGGATATTGTCGACCAATAAGCATAATTAAACGCATGACGGACACCAAGACAAAAATCATCAAGAACTCGTTTTCGATTTATGTGGCAAAAGGATTGAATTTATTCATCACCTTTTTTGTCTTTATTGCGATTGCCAATTACTTGGGAGATGTCGCCTTTGGCAGATTTACCATTGCCATTACCTACATTGCGACCTTTGATATCATCGCCAACTTTGGCATTAATCAGGTGGTTGTACGCGAGCTTGCTGCTGCCAGGCATAATCGTCGTCAGGTGATCGGCAGCGGTCTGTTGCTGAAAGCCTGCGTCACATCTCTCGCCTTTATCACATCCATTTTAATTTCAGTGTTTTCAAATTATTCGCAGGATACCAAAATCGCCATTGGGATCATTGCTTTTAATTTGTTAATCTCTTCCAAGTTGTCTTCGACGCGCACAATTTTTGAGACCCTGTTCCAGGCCGATCTCCGCATGTTTTATCCTATGCTGTTTACGATTCTGGACAATGTTCTCTTTGCTGCGCTTTTCTACTTTCTTATTTATTTTACTCATCCTTCCATGATCACGATTGCTCTGATTTATACAGCGACCAACCTGCCGGGATGCCTGTTGATGCTCTTCAAGTTTTTCAAAAGTACTGTTCCTGATTTTTCCGATGCGATAAAAATGATTAAAATAATGCTGCGGGAGTCGCTGCCGATCGCCGCTTATCTCTTTTTCTCCATTCTGACGACCAAAATCGATATCCTGATGTTATCCCGCATGGTGAGCGAAGGGGAGGTCGGCGTGTTTTCCGCAGCCATTCGCCTGGTCTATCCGCTGATGTTTTTTTCGACTTCATTCACCTTGTCCATTTTTCCGCTTCTTTCCAAATACCACTCCAGTGATCACGATAAATTTATGCAGATCTTTTATACCGGGACGAAAATTATTTTCCTTCTGGCCGTCTTGTTGAGCATTCCTCTGGCCGTCAATGCGGAGTCGCTCATTAAAACGTTGTATATTGAACAATATGTGAATGCCATTGCGCCGTTTCGGATATTGGTGCTTGCATTAGGGCTTAATTTTTTTAACTTTTATTTCGTTGATTTTTTCATCTCGATGAATCGTCAAAAGACGATGACGTGGATTTTGGCCATTTCTTTGGGTATAAATGTTTTATTGAATATCATTCTCATCCCCCGCTTCAGTTTTCTTGGTTCAAGTTATGCCAGATTACTAACCGCAGGATCAATATTTTTAATGTTTCTTTTTGTAATGTTTACGAAATTAAAAATAAAAAAGATCATCGAGTACCGTCTGCTACTGCTTCTTTTCGCTTTCATAGCGGTGCAGTACCTCATCTATCGAGTACCGTGGATTTTTAATTTAATGATCAGCAGTGTTGTCTTTGTCCTGTTCCTTTTTCTGTTTAAAATCGTTTCCAAGGATGAGGTTTCTTTTCTTTTTTCATTACGACGACTAAATAGCGCTAACCGACTCGATTCATGAAAACAGGGAGTATCCAATGAAAGTCAATTTTCTTGATCTTAAAGCGCAATATTATTCTATTAAAAATGAAATTGATGATGCGATTCATCAGGTTTTGGAGCGTACTGCATTCGCTGCCGGCCCTTTTGTCAAATCTTTCGAGGAGCATTTTGCTGAAAGGCATCAAAGCAAATACTGCATCGGCGTGAATTCAGGCACTGCCGCTCTGCATGCTGCATTGATGGCGCTGGATATCAAGGCGGGGGATCAGGTGATCGTTCCTGCAAACACGTTTTTTGCCACTCCCGAATCGGTGAGCCTGACCGGAGCGACGCCCGTTTTTGTCGATTGTGATCCGGATTATTATAACATGGATGTGGATAAAATAGAAGCTGCGATCACTCCCAAAACCAAAGCGGTGATTGCTGTGCATTTATATGGTCAACCTGCCCGCATCGATGCGATAAAACGAATTACCGACCAGCATAAATTATTTTTGATCGAAGATTGTGCCCAGGCGCATTTGTCAACACTCAACGGCAAGTTTGTCGGAACTTTCGGCATTATGGGATGTTGGAGTTTTTATCCCGGGAAAAATCTCGGCGCCTACGGTGAGGGTGGAGCCGTCACCACCGATGATGCGGAGTTGTACAAAAAAATCATGATGATTCGCGATCATGGAATGCCGGAAAAGTATCATCATGAGATCATTGGTCATAATTATCGCCTGGAAGGTATCCAAGGTGCGGTGTTGGATGTCAAATTGAAACACCTGGATCAATGGACAGCTATGCGTCGCCATTGTGCAGAACTCTATCGAAAATACCTCAAGAAGGTGCCGCAGATCACCTTGCCGAAAGAGATGCCGGACGCCAAACATGTTTATCATCTGTTTGTGATTCGTACCCCTCGGCGTGATGAATTGCAGGCATTTTTGAATGCCAACCAAATCTATACGGGCATTCATTATCCCATCCCCTGTCATTTGCAGAATGCCTACAAGACCCTCGGCTATAAAAAGGGTGATTTCCCTGTGACCGATGGCTATGCTGAGCAGCTCCTCTCTCTGCCGATGTCAGAGCAATTGAAAGAAGAGGAAATTGCTTTTGTGGCCGAAATGATAATCAAGTTTTTCGAGTGATGGCGAAAAACGAAATGGCGATGCGAGTAAAAAAGATTCTTATGCTGCTGCAGAGCGATTATCCTCCGGATATTCGTTTGACCAAAGAAATAAGAGCCTTGGTGGGAGCGGATCATCAGCTTTTCCTGTTGTGCAATAATAGCAGGAAAATGCCTGCGCTGGAAGTTGTCGACGGAGCGCAGGTCATTCGACTGCCGTCTTTCTCCTATTTGCCTGCGGGATGGTCAAAATTTCTGCGCTTGCCGCTATTCCTGAGTCCACTCTGGCTCTGGTATGCGCTTAAATGCATCATCAGGCACAATATCGATATTCTCCATGTTCATGATCTGCCGTTGGCCCCATTGGTGGTACTCGTCGGCAGGTTGCTTCATATGCCGGTCATCTATGATATGCATGAAAATTATCCGGCGGCCATGGCCAATTGGGCCTCTCAACAGAAAGGCATTCAACGCTTGATAAAAAGCCCCGTTGTCGCCAATCTGTTGAATCGGTTGGTGCTCAAGCTGGCTGCACGCATCATTGTGGTTGTCGAAGAACAGCGGGATAATTTGATCAGGGAGGGTATCCCGTCGAATAAAATTTCGATCGTCGGGAATACCGTCGATGTTGATGAATTCCTTCATTTGCCGATCGACAAGGAGATTTTCGATCGTTATCAGTCGTTGTACATGATTCTTTATTTGGGTTCTTTCAGCAGCGATCGAGGTCTGGAAACCGCCATTCGAGCGATGAAATTGATCCGCAACGATGTTCCCAACGCCCACCTGCTGTTGGTCGGCAACGGTAAAAATATGCCGGATCTGCAGACGCTGACGAAAAAAGAAAGCCTCGAAAATCAAGTCGGTTTTGTCGGCTGGGTTCCCTTTGTCAAGGTCGCTTCATATATGGCAGCGAGCAAAATCTGTATCATACCGCAACCGTCAAATGCGGCCAATGATACGACGCTGCCGCATAAGCTCTTTCAGTATATGCTGATTGAAAAGCCGGTACTGACTTCGGATGCGGCGCCATTGAAAAGAATTGTGACCGAATGCCGGTGTGGAGAAGTCTTCCATTCCGATGATGAGCAGGATTTTGCTCGGTCAGTGATCAAAATGCATCATTCATCAGTGCCTTACGGTCAAAACGGCAAACGGATGGTGTTCGAAAAATATCATTGGCAAGAAACCTCAAAACAACTCTTAAAACTGTATGAACAGATCCACTAGAGAGGAGAGAAAATGAATATCGGGATAATTGGTTTGGGATATTGGGGTCCTAACCTCGTACGCAATTTGTATGAATCGAATTTATGCGAACAACTATTTTGTTGCGACCTCAATGAAGCCAAAGTCAATAAAATAAAGTCACGCTATCCTGCATTAAAAACAACCACGGCATTTCGTGATATTCTGGATAATCCTTCAATCGCCGGAGTCGTCATCGCTACGCCGGTGTCGACCCATCATCCGCTGGCGAAAGAATGTCTGAATGCCGGGAAACATGTGTTTGTCGAAAAGCCGTTTACCGCTTCTACTGCCGAAGCGAAAGAATTGGTCGAGTTGGCAAAAGCACAAAATCGAGTGATTATGGTGGGACACACTTTTGAATACAGTCCGCCTGTGATCAAAATTAAGGAATTGATCGATCGTGGAGAATTGGGAAAAATTTATTATATTAGTGCCTCGCGTGTGAACTTGGGTCTGCATCAAAAAGATGTCAGTGTCATTTGGGACCTGGCGCCGCATGATTTTTCCAGCATCTTCTACTGGTTGACCGAGGAGCCGGTTCGGGTATCAGCGATGGGTAAAGATTATGTGCAAAAGAATATCCCGGATGTCGCCTTTATCAATCTTGAATTTCCTTCCGGCTGCATCGCCAATGTGCAGGTGAGTTGGCTCTCACCCAGCAAGTTGCGGCGCACGACCATAGTGGGCAGCGAAAAGATGTTGGTGTACGATGATACCGAGAATTTCGAAAAGGTTAAAATTTATGACAAGGGCGTGAATTACAAAGATCCGGAAACCTTTGGCGAGTTTCAATTGAGTTATCGCACAGGCGATGTTGTCAGTCCTCATTTAGAAACGTTTGAGCCGCTCAATCGGGAGATGCGCCATTTTATCGAGTGCTGCCAGAAAAATCTTAAACCCAAGACAGATGGAGATAACGGCCTGCGAGTGGTGGCGGCATTGGAAGCCGCTGAATTATCAATGAGAAGGGGAGGCGTTGTTGTGGAGTTGAAGCGATGAATACAACCAAAGCACAGATAGAAGCAAATTGCACCATTTATGAAAATGTTCAGATTGGCGAAGGAACATTGATTCAGGCGCCCAGCATTCTGGGTAAACCTCCACGCGGCAAGAATCCCGGCGAACTGGTTTTGGTGATTGGTCGGAATGGCGTCGTTCGGCCATTTACGACCATTTATGCCGGTTCAACTTTCGGCGACAACCTGCAGACAGGGCAGGGAGCGTCGATTCGCGAAGACAATATCGTCGGCGACGATGTCAGCATCGGAACGAATGCAGTGCTCGAATTCGGCAATCGGATCGGCAATCGGGTACGTATACATTCACTATGTTTTCTCGAAATGGTGACCATTGAAGATGATGTGTTTATTGGTCCCAATGTTGTGTTTACGGATGATCCGCATCCCATGAAATGCGAGCGCTATTTGGAATGTCTGGGAGGAGTGACGGTTAAACGATTGGCACGCATCGGCGCCAACAGTACCATTTTGCCCGGAGTTACGATTGGTGAGAATACTCTGGTCGGTGCGGGTTCAGTCGTCACCAGAGATGTTCCTGATCATATGGTGGTTGCCGGAACGCCGGCGAAAATCATCAAAAGAGTTGACGAGCTGAAATGTTATCCGGGTTTTTATGAGAGGCCTTATACCTGGCCTCCGTACCAAAAATGATGGAGGTTATTTGTCGCATCCCACAGTGAAACAATCACTACCCCGAGTTTCGATAGTCATCCCCATGCTCAATGAAACGGATGCTATTGCCAGATGTATCCGGTCGATTCTCGATCAATCCTATCCGGTGGAGTTGATTGAAATCATTGTTGTCGATGGGATGTCGCGGGATGGGTCCCGAGAACGCGTGGCTGAGCTTGCAAAAGAGCATGCGAATATCAGGCTTTTAGACAATCCTCAGAAAAGGACTCCCGTCGCATTGAATATCGGCGCCCGGAATGCTCAGGGCAGTGTGGTGATCATTCTGGGTGCACACACGCAAATTCATCAAGATTTCGTCCGTTTGAATATTCATTATATGAATGAGCTGAATGTAAAATGTGTCGGCGGCACGCAGCTCAATGTGGGTGAAACCTTTCTGCAGAGCGCCATCGGATTGGCGATGGGATCTTTTTTCGGCATTCCCAGCGCACCTTATCGATTTTTGCCCAAAAAGCGGTTCGTTGATACAGTCGTCTATGCGTCCTATTGCAAGGAATTGTTTGAAGAGATCGGTTATTTTGATGAAGAGTTGCATATTTCCGAAGATGCTGAATTCAACTGGAGAATTCGGAAGGCCGGTCACAAGATTTTTTATACTCCTGAGATCATCTCTTATTATTATCCGCGAAAAACACTCGGTCGGCTATTCAAACAGTTTTTTAACTATGGTATTTTGCGAGTGAATGTGATCAAAAAACACCAGGATGCTGTGAAAGCCATTCATCTATTGCCTCCGCTGTTCATTCTGGCGATCATCATCCTCGCTTTCGCCAGTTTTCATCTGCCTGTTTTCGGACTGCTGCTCGGGATTTTAACAATCCTTTATGCATTTTATATTTGTTGGGGGTCCATCTTTACCAGTTTGAAGAACAAAAGCGGAAAATATCTGTTCATTTTGCCTTTTGTTTTTCTCACTATGCATATCAGCTGGGGATTGGGTTTTTGGGTAGGATTGGCTAAAACCTATAGATGATGGGTATGCAGAAGATCAGTGAAAAATTATATTTATTGGGTGTTGATTTCTTTACTGTTCATATAGCCTTTATTATTTTCGCCCATTTGCGGAGAGCGACGCAGCTGCTGGTGGAGAAAGATGTCTCCTTTTTAATTCAAATTTCCCTGATTCTCTATGGCTATTGGCTGGTGCTGTTCCTCTTCCTTGGCCTCTATCAGTCATGGTACACAAAATCGCGTTTTGATGAATTGATCGCCGTCTTCAAGGCCGTCAGTTTGGGGATATTCATCATTTTCATTTTGACATTCGAGCCCGAGCAGGATTTCTCGTTTCAACCGACGGTCGGTAGAATGCTGATTTTGAGTTATTGGCTGTTCATGATGCTGTTAGTCGGGGGCGGTAGAATTTTGCTCCATTCGGTGCAGCGGGGTATGCTCCAGGCCGGTTATGGACGGCGAAAGATCGTCATCGTCGGCTGGAATAAAAAGGCGCGTGACCTCGCCGATAAAATTCTCAAGTATCCCGCTTTGGGCTACGAGGTTGTCGGATTTATCGCATTGGACAGAAAGAATGTGAGCGAGAAGCATGGGGAATTGCCGGTGTTGGGTCATTTAAAAAATCTGGGAGCAGTAGCGGCTGAATATCAAATTGAAGAGGTGATATTATCTCTCGGCAAGATTCCTGAAAAACATGTTTTCCAGGTCATCGGCCTGTGCGAAGATTTGTCCTTGCGAATCAAAATTGAGCCCGATTTATACAGTATCGTTCTTGGCCAGGCGCGCACCCAGCAAATTTACGGATTTCCTCTCATTGAAATCCATCCCGAGCTCATGCCGCCCTGGGAGAAAAAGATCAAGCGTCTGATCGACGTCGCTTTTTCATTCATGGCCATCCTGATATTGTCGCCTATCCTGCTGCTTTTCGCTTTGCTGATTAAAATTGATTCGGCGGGCCTGATATTTTTTAAGCAGAAAAGAGTGGGGAAAAACGGCAAAATATTTGTTGTTTATAAATTTCGTTCGATGATTAAAGATGCCGAACGCTATACCGGACCAATTTGGGCCGGCAAGAAAGATCCTCGCATCACCCGTGTGGGACGATTCATCCGCAAGGTTCGAATTGATGAATTTCCACAATTGTTTAACGTGCTGTTGGGCGATATGAGCATCGTCGGGCCAAGACCAGAACGACCTTATTTTGTTGAAAAACTAAAACGAGAATATCCTTACTACACCCGAAGGCTGAAAGTAAAGCCGGGCATCACAGGTTGGGCACAAGTAAAGGGAAAATATGATACAACAATCGAAGAGGTAAAAGAAAAACTGGATTATGATTTATATTATATCGATAATATATCACTTCGTCTCGATTTTCGTATCATGTTCTACACTATTTATGTAATGCTGCGCTTTAAAGGACAATAATCATGAGGAGAGTATGCTAGATCTCAAGTTCATACGCGAAAATGGTGAAATCGTTCGTCAGGCAATTGAGCATAAACGGGCAAATGTTGACTTGAATCATTTCATGGCGCTTGATGCACAACGTCGGCAATTGATCAATAAAGTTGAAACATCGCGAGCCGAACAGAATAAAGTTACACAGCAAATCAGTGAAATGAAAAAGGCCCGACAAGAAACGACAGAGGTCATTGCCGAAATGTCCCGACTGGCCGAGACGATCAAAAAAATGAACGACGAACTCAAGCAGGTCGAAACCCAAATCTACGAGATTCAGATCCGCATTCCCAACATTCCTCATGAATCTGTGCCCATTGGGAGTGAAAAGAACAACAAGGTCGTCAAACAATGGGGCCAATTGCCGCAAATGGATTACAAGCCTTTGCCTCATTATGAGATTGCGGAAAAGTTGGCTTTGATTGATTTTGCGCGCGCTTCGAGAATGTCCGGTTCATTTTTTGTGAGCTATCGCGGATTGGGCGCCAAATTGGAAAGAGCCTTGATTAATTTTATGATTGATCTCCACGTCGACAAGCACGGCTATACGGAAATATTCCCGCCGTTTGTCACCAAACGTGAGGCCATGTTCGGCACCGGCCAGCTTCCCAAATTGGAAGAGGATATGTATCGCTGTGAATTGGATGATTTATTTCTGATCCCGACGGCAGAGGTGCCGGTTACAAATCTCCATCGCGAAGAGACGATCGAAGGCGATTCTCTGCCGATCAAATACACGGCTTATACTCCCTGTTTCCGACGCGAAGCAGGTGCTTATGGTAAAGATACTCGCGGACTGGTGCGCATCCATCAATTCAACAAAGTTGAAATGGTTAAATTTGTCAAACCTGAGGATTCCTGGGATGAATTGGAAACCCTGCTGCAGAATGCTGAAGAGGTGCTCCAATTGCTGCAATTGCCCTATCGCGTCGTCACCCTGGCGACCGGTGATTTGAGTTTTGCCGCAGCCAAATGCTACGACATCGAGGTTTATGCTGCGGGGATGGATAAATGGCTTGAAGTCTCATCCTGCAGCAATTTTGTTGATTTTCAGGCGCGTCGCGCCAACATTCGTTTTCGTCGTGAAAAAGGCGCCAAACCTGAATATGTTCACACGCTTAACGGTTCCGGTCTCGCTCTGCCGCGCACGGTAATCGCGATTATGGAAAACTACCAGACGGATGAAGGAACGATTGTCGTGCCGACGGCACTACGCAAATATATGGGCGTAGACATTATTAAATGATGGGGGCATGATCATGCGCCCATTTCGATGCGGTATTATTGCCGATACTCATGGATTTTTATCCATGGCCGTACATCGCATCTTTGAGAATGTCGATGAGATTTTTCACGCCGGCGATATTGGCGATGAACATTTTTATTTTAACAGGTGACTATGAATTTCAATGGCAGAGTCGATGAAATCATCGGCAGAAAAAATTCAATGCTTTGTGTCGGGTTGGATCCGGTTCTCGAAAAGCTGCCGCAGAGTGTTCGCACCGCTGCCGAACCATTTTTTATGTTTAATAAATTGCTCATTGACGCAACAATCGAATTTGCCTGTGCTTTCAAGCTGAATCTGGCATTTTATGAAGCTTACGGTTTGGAGGGATGGCGGGCATTAAAGAAAACCTTCGAATATCTTCCGCCCGATGTCATCCGAATCGCCGATGCCAAGCGTGGCGACATCGGCAACACCGCTCAAATGTACGCGCGAGCTCTATTTGATGATCTGGGCGCTGATGCGGTGACGCTGAATCCTTATATGGGGTATGATTCAGCAGAGCCTTTTCTTTGTCATGAACAAAAAGGGGCTTTTTTTCTCTGTTTGACCTCCAATCCGGGGTCAAAAGATTTTCAGCACTTTTCAAATCGTGAAATTGCTCTTTACGAAAAAGTTGCGATCACGGTCAATGACTGGAACAGCAGAGACAACTGCGGCTTGGTGGTGGGGGCAACCCATCCGGAAGAATTGGCGCGTGTGCGAAGCTTGGCGCCGGCATTGCCCCTGCTCATCCCCGGTATCGGCGCCCAGGGTGGTGATCTGGAAGCTTCGGTCAAGTTCGGGACAAATCAACAAAAGTCAATGGCCTTGTTTAATTCAAGCCGAGCGATCATTTACGCTTCTGCAAATGCTGATTTTGCGTTAAAGGCGGCAGTAGAAGCAAAAACAGCGCGGGATCAACTCAATTCCGCGCGTAACCAGTAAATAAATTTTCGGGTGCTTGTATGAAAAAAGAAAAAGCTTTGGAAATTTTTGAAAAATCCGGTGCGCTTCTCAATGGACATTTTCTGCTGACCTCCGGTCTACACAGTCCGCACTATTTTCAATGCGCCCGAGTACTACAGTATCCTCAGTACACCGAATTGTTTTGTTTGGAGATTGTCAAGAATTTTAAAAATGAAAAAATCGATTGTGTTCTGTCACCGGCCATTGGAGGTTTAATTGTCGGCCAGGAATGTGCAAGACTTTTGGGTTGTCGTGCAATGTTCGCTGAACGAGAAAGCAGTGTGATGAGTCTTCGTCGCGGCTTTGAGTTAAAACGAGATGAACGTGTGTTGGTGGTGGAAGATGTGGTGACCACAGGAGGATCGGTGCTGGAGGTTGTGGAGCTGGTAAAGGGCGCCGGTGCGGAAGTCGCCGGCGTCGGCTTTATTGTCGATCGCAGCGGCGGTAAAAAAATCTTTACTGAACCTGCCTATTCTGTTTTTCAAATGGATGTCCAGACCTATCAAGCGGATCAATGTCCATTATGCGCTCAAGGTATCTCGGTGGTAAAACCGGGGAGCCGCAAACTGTAAGCCATCCCGCAACACTTGTTCGTGCATGATGTGCAAATGATTTCGACCAAATAGATGGATGAATTGCAGTTTGCAGGATGTTAAACGAGCAGGAGGAATCTATAGAATAATCAGTAGTCATATAAAGACTGGATGCTCAAGCGACAGTCAGCGTTCCAATATGTCTCGATAAATGCGTTCGTGATCCGGATCGAGTACCAACATGGTTCTAAGGGGTTCTTTATTTTTTGCTCTACGAAAAATTTCAACAATTTCCTGATAATGAGCTTTGATGAAATTTCGCGCGTATTCATTCTCAGGATCATTAGCAATGATCCTGTCAAGCTTTTGAATGGCCGTTGAGCAATGTTTTCTGGCCTTTTCATTATCCTCGCTGGTATAGGATAAACCGTAAAAGTAGTAATCCACCATTTCACGAAAGGGTTTGTGACGATCGCTGAGAAAATAGTTTACCAATTCCAGACGTCGATCCCATCCTTCGATGAATCGACCGAGGCCAAATTTGCTTTGTTCTGCCACATTGCGCGCTTTTTCATAATAAGATGAACCTGACATGGTTCCCCATTTATCTAATTCTCCACCGAGAATGAGATAAATATAAAAAGCCATGACGCTGGTAAAGGAATCAAGATTATTCTCATTGAACTGAATGGGGTCTCCACTTTGATAAGCAAAACGCCATCGCTGGTCCGAGAATTGAATGTCGTAACTGTTGCTGATAATGATGGTGCCTTTAAATCGTTGTTCAGCGCCCTGACTCATATCCTCAAGGCGTAAGGTCACCATTATATTGACGGGGGTATTCCATTTGTCTTCACACCATGGTGAACTGTCCAGGAAATGCATGGTTTTGTCGGCAAAATCCTGCAGCTTATCCTGGCGCTCCTGCGGGAGAGTTCGTAAATCGGTTTCTACTTTGGATTCAATGCGCTGAGCGCTGACAGAACTGAAGGTCATCATTGTGGCTAAAAACCATAACCAATCAGTCTTATGAACAGGGGGATGATTATGCATAAAAAACTCCAATTTATCGCTATCGCTGAAAGGATTGTTCAGCACTGGTTAAATATTCAATTTTTTAAGCTCTTTGTCAAGCGATTACTTTTTCATGAAACTAAACGACCAATGCCCATGATCGGTTCCTTGATCCTGACGCTGCTGACTTTTGAGACGGGTGAGTGCAGTTTTGAAGAGTTGCTTTACAGCGGACGCGCCTTTGCACTGGCAGGCAGCGTTGCGGGTGTGAACTTGGGTGTTGAAAGTCTTTTTATTAATCCGTCAGGTCTCTTGGCGGATTCCAGCGGATTCGAATGGTTGGGCTCTTTTTATCATCCCTATGAAATCGCTGAGATCAATGTGGGTTGTTTTTCAACAGGTTATCGTAGGGGAAAAGGAGCCGCCGCCGCAGGATTCACTCATTTGGGAAATGACCTCTATCATGAACATCAGATTTGTCTGGGGATTGCTCGTTCTTTTTATCACTCGATCGATATGGGGGCGGCGATCCGATACGGGACTGTAGCCGTTCAAAAATATGGACAAACTCGTGTCATTTTGCTCGATGTGGGGTGGCGCCTTCATCTTTCGGCACGGTGTGATGCCGGCGGTGCCATTAAAAATCTAACCAGAACAACGATCGGCAGAAAACGGGAGCCTGCGCCTCAACAAATGGTTGTCGGATTTGCGATCCGCGCCCGGAATGATCTACAGATATTTGCAAGTCTGTCCAAGGACGTCATTACTGAACTTGATGTTCGCTGCGGCATTTACTATCAACCAGTCAAAAGCCTCTCTTTTTTCTGTGGGGCGGGTGAGCAGCCGGAGAGATTCTCGCTCGGGTTTAGCATCCATATTCTTCAATTCCATTTTGATTATGGATTTTCTCAACACATTGATTTAGGGACAACTCACATGGCCGCTATCCGCTTTGGCCGGGGGGATTAATGTCATGGCAAAGAATCCTGCATTATCGATGTTCGTTTGGTTCTTTGTCGAGTTGCTTTATGCTCAGGAGTCAAAAATCGACATCGAGACATTAATCAATGAAGAAGGAAATCGTGAGCCGACTGCTGTGGTTGAATATTTAGAGGAACTTGAAGAACATCCGCTGAATCTCAACAAAGTGACGCAGGATCAATTGGCGTCGATTCCTTGGATTCCGCCTGCGACTGCCGAAGATATCATCAACTATCGAAAACAACACGGCCTATTTGCCGATGTTGCAGAATTGAAAATGATCAGGAGTGTGGTGCCCATTTATGATCGGATATTCACCTTTTTTTATGTCAGAGCTGCTCAACCCCCGAAAGAAGTTAAAATCGAAGAGCGCTTACGCCTTGTTCTTCCCTCAGCACAGCAGGAGTCGACTTTCTCCCGCAGGATTAAAACATACGATCGTGTGAAAATGAGCTGGGGTTCCTTTTTCAGCGCCGGAGCACTGGTTGAAAAGGACACCGGCGAAACAAATCCAGTTGACTTGGCTCTTTTTTCATCGCAGATTTCATTAAAGGCATTGCAAAGCCGCATTATGTTGGGTCATTTTTCTGCGGAAACAGGTCAGGGGATTGCCTTGGGGAACCCCAATGGCATGAGCAAAAGCGTCGATGTTATTGAATCCGTAATCAAACGTCGCCAGGGATTGTTTCCTTATCTTTCAACAAACGAGAACTTGGCGCTTTGGGGATGTGGCATCTCTCAAAAGATTAAATGGTTTAGTTATTCTCTTTTCGCCGGTCACAATAGGCGCGATGCAACGATTAGTAATGGGAAAGTGATTTCCTTGCGCAATACCGGAATTCATCAGAGCGATTCTGAACGAGACGCCCGCGACCAGTTGAAAGAGGGAATAGCGGGCGTCATGATGATTATCCAGCCGTCTGCGTCAGTCAATATTGGCAGCAGCTTTATGCGGCAGCAGTATGACCATGACTTTAAAAACGGGACGGGCTTTGATATGCATTCTTTAATGAGGCGATTCAATCGCATCCAATCCTTTTTTTTCAAGTATTCTCGAGCCAATCATACCATATTTGGTGAGTTCGCTGGTAATGGCGCTGAAGGTCGGGCCAAGATTTGTGGCTTGATGTCCACGACTTTACCGGTTGAATGGATCATCTTGTGGCGGAGTTATGCTCCTCAATTTCAAAACAGCTACGCTGCCGGCTTTGGTGACGGCGATATGACCCGTAATGAAGCTGGTTTTTATATGGCTGTTCGCAGTCAACTTGATCGGAGAACAACACTTTCCTGGTACTGGGATCAGTTCAAGGCATTTTGGCCGACCACGTTGTCACCAATGCCTTCACGCGGTCATGACGGATTTCTTTTTCTGCAGCATCGATATTCCCCGAGATTAACTGTCGGATTTCGCTTAAAATTAAGTAGTAAAATGACTGCGCTAAAAGTGCAGGATTCTTTTTCCAATGACAGGACGAAACAATCTCGGCAAACGACTGTACGGGGACAGTTGCAGTTGGAATATCAACCATCGCCGGTATTGTTCATGCGATCGCGGATTGATCTTAGCGGGATGTCTGATGCCGCTCAATATCATGGGTTATCAGACACTTTAGGAGTCATGATTTATCAGCAAGTGAGAGCAACTTGGAAAAATGCGGTATTTGAAACGAGATGGACAACATTTGATGCGGTGAGTTTTCCCACCAGGTTGTTTCAGGTGGAATCTGATCTTCCCGGCGCCATGCAGCTCGTCACGTTTTATGGCCGCGGTATTCGGTGGTATGCCAAGCTTTCACTATTGTTGCGGAAAAATCTACGGATATCCGTCAAGAGAGATCATATGGTTTATGATTTTACTGCCGATGGCGGAATTCATTCTAATAATGTTTTTTCACTTCAGATTGATTGGCGTTGTCTCTAATTACAATTTCATGTTGAATTTCAATATTCGGATGCATATATTCAGCTTTCTGAAAATATGAGTGTTATCCATGAATACAGTAAATCAATTTCTTCAATCTCTACAATTAAAGATACTGCGCTCCAGCAAGCAATATCGTGAGCAGACACCGTCTCTGAATATTTGTGAGGCTGTCAGAAACGCCGGCTCAATTCTGTGCTGTCTGCCGGAAAACCCCGCCTTTGGGCGGTTTGCTCAACAGATGATTGAACAGCTGCATCGGCATCATCCTGCATGGCGCCTGACGATTGTCGGACAGAATGACCTCCTGTTCACTCGACTCTCGAATCCGCAAATCGAGTATATTGCTCTGGATGAGAAGAGCATCAATTTTTATGGCCGGCCACAGAGCGTGTTCGTCAAACAGATCAAGACGCGGCGTTATGATATGGCTATTGATTTGAGCATCGAATATAGTTTTTTTAACCTCATCTTGCTCTGGAAAAGTGAAGCCCTTTTAAGAATGGGGTTTTTTCATCCAAAGCGTGAGCCTTTTTTTACTTTCTTATATCGCCAGCATCAGGAAACTCCCCCTGATCAAGCTTATCAAGGCTTTTTTAAACAGATGGAGTCGCTTGGGTAAGTAGGTATTTCGCGACTCTGCTTGTGCGGCAGTTAACCGGTTGATTTGTAAAAGATATGGGTCGCGATTTCTATCATCGAGACTGAGTTTTTCTGTATTGATTACTTTTTATTGTTATATCTTTTTCCCGTCCAAATCATAAAGTTGGACAGTCTTTGAACTTTTCATCAGGTGCTTATGGTATGAAATGGAAGAGAACACATAATTGTGGTGAATTAGACCGGCAAAATGTCGGCTCTCAGGTCGTCATTATGGGATGGGTTTCGACTCGACGCGATCATGGCGGCATTATTTTTATTGATCTTCGCGATCGATATGGAATTACGCAAGTCAATATTCGTCCGGAATCCAATGCTTACGAAGATGCCAAAAGACTGAGAAATGAGTGGGTGGTGGCTTTCCGAGGGTTGGTGGAACATCGCCCGGACGGAATGGTTAATGTGAAAATGAAAACCGGCGCCATCGAAGTGCTCGCTTCCGAGATGGAAATTCTCAATTCTTCTTTAACTCCGCCGATCAATATCATCGGAGAGAATGTAGCTTCTGAAGATATTCGGTTAAAGTATCGCTATCTTGATTTAAGGCGTCCTGAGATGCAGGCGTGCATCATTCAACGTCACCAGACCGCGCAGGTGGTGCGAAATTATCTGACCAGCAATGATTTCTTGGAGATAGAAACACCTTATCTCATGAAGAGCACGCCTGAAGGTGCGCGCGATTTTCTTGTGCCCAGCAGGATATGGCGGGGTAAATTCTATGCATTGCCTCAATCACCACAGACCTATAAGCAGCTGTTAATGGTTTCCGGTTTTGATCGTTATTTTCAGATTGTTCGTTGTTTCCGTGATGAAGATCTTCGCGCCGATCGACAGCCTGAATTCACTCAGATTGATATAGAGATGTCTTTCATTGATGAAGAAGATATCTTTCGTATCATGGAAGGCCTTGTCGCTACAATCTTTCGGGAGGTGTTGGGCCGAGAAATTCAAACACCTTTTCCGCGGATGACCTATGATACCGCTGTGGGGAAATACGGGATTGATCGTCCCGACCTGCGATTCGGCATGGAGATCTGCAATGTTTCAGATATCGTGCGCGATACTGAATTCAAAGTGTTTACAGACGCCGTGAAATCGGGTAAAATCGTCGCAGGCATTTGCGCCCATGGTTGCGGCGGATATTCAAGAAAGCAAGTGGATGATCTGGCTGAATGGGCAAAAAAGCGTGGAGCAGGCGGTTTAGCCGCAATTAAAATTGCGGAAGGGACTTTGGAAGGGTCTTTGGCCAAATTTTTTAACGCTGAACAGAGTCAGGCATTAATTACTGCATTCGGCGCTCAAAATGGGGATATGCTGTTGCTATGTGCGGAAGAAAGAGATTTGGCAAGGCAGATTTTGGCTGAACTTCGCAATGAAATGGCCAGACGACTCGATTTGATTGATCCAAAGCAGTTGGCGCTGACCTGGATTGTTGATTTTCCCTTATTCGAATGGGATACTGAGAGAAACCGTTATGTCACTCTGCACCATCCATTCACCTCTCCAGTGCCGGAAGATGAAGACAAGCTGAGTTCAGATCCTGGGCACGTCAAGGCGCGCGCTTATGATTTGGTTTTAAACGGCATGGAAATCGCCGGTGGGAGCATCAGAATCGCAAAACAGGAAATACAAAAAAAGATGTTTGATGCTCTGAAGATCAGCGATGAGGAAGCGGAAGCTAAATTCGGATTCCTGCTGGAGGCGTTGAAATATGGTGCTCCTCCGCATGGCGGCATTGCTTTCGGTTTTGACCGATTGATCATGATCTTATCCGGCCGTAATTCCATTCGTGATGTAATTGCCTTTCCCAAGACGGCGAGCGCTTCTTCTTTGATGGATGGCGCCCCTTCAGAGGTGGATACAGAACAATTAGTGGAGTTGGGCATTAAAATCAAAAAGTGATCCTTCAGCAGGTTGAAGGATCGGCTTTGTAGACGGTGAAACGTCCTGTCGGCTAAAATAAAGCGGAAAACTTATTTTATGCTTGACAATGAGATGTTTTTTCATTAAACTTAATTCAACTCACGCTGTTAAAGTACAAGATTTTCAGCTCATCTCAATAATAAATTAACCACCATTAATTGAAAGGACAGGAAAGGAGGTGTAGCGTAAATGAGAAAAGCGATGAGGACCTTGGTTGTCTTTGTAGCCGTACTGCTGGTTGTAACGTTTGTATTTACTGGCTGTACCAAATACGCTAAAGAAGAGCAATTGCAAAAACTGGAAGAAACCAAAGCAGCAGCACTAGCTGCCGAAAAGTCTTTGAATGACTGTAAAACTGAGAGTGGAAAGCTCGAAGGCCAGTTGACTGAAAAGAAGCAGGCTTTGGAAGACATGAAAAAAGAGAAAGATGTTGTTTCCAAACGTCTTGCAGCCATGGGAAATTAAGAAAATGTGTCATCAACCTGAAACCCCCTGGAGGGAACTAAATGAGAGTAACTAGTCGAATTTTCTTTACACTCGTTTTATGCCTTGCCTTTACGCTGGGCGCTTCCCTCTCCTTCGCTCAGGAAAAAATGACGATGGAGGAGTACGAGAAGCAACTGGCTCAGTGGCAACAACGATTAGATGCTGCTGAAAAAGGCAAAGCAGATTGCGGCGCCCAAAATGAAGAACTTCAAAAACAAATGGACGCCGTGCAGGCGGAAACAGCCTCTGTTTGGAATGCCATTCTTGCGGAGATAGGCACTGACCAAGCCGGAGTTGATGCTTTCCGCGCTGAACTGAAGGCTTTGAATTCACAATGTGACGGCCTTCTGGCTTTAACCCCTGAAGAACTGCTTAAAAAGCGCGATGAAATTAAAGCGATCGAAGAAAAGTTGGCTGCTGCCAAAACGAATCGAGTCTCCGCTTTGACCGAAATGCAAAATCTCATCGCCGCAATTGAAGGCAAACTGACCCAGATCAAGAACAAAATGCCGAAAGCCATCTATGACCCTTATACAGTCGTGGTTGGTGATTACCTTTGGAAAATTTCTGGGAAAAAAGAGATTTACAATGATCCGACTCACTGGATGCGCATCTATTCATATAATAAAGAACAGATTAAAAATCCTGATCTGATTTATCCTGAATGGGTGTTGAAAATTCAACGTGAATGTGGTCCGGATGAATACTTGGTGGCCAAAGGCGATTATCTGCAAAAGATCGCGGCAAATCCGCAGGTCATTGGGGATCCGGCCTCTTGGACGAAAATTTACGAGAAGAACAAGGATATCATCGGCGATAACCCGAGTTTGATTTTCCCGCATACGGTTCTCGTTATTCCCAAGAACTAGGCATTTTTTTAGTTTTTTATCATTGAAACTCTCGGTTTGATGATTGTTATCATCAGGCTGAGAGTTTTTTATTGGAGATAACCTGGAGTGGCATTAGAAATAGGACTGGTCGAAAAGCGAATTATTCTCAAGGGAATTGATCCCGTTTCTTTTTTCGGATCTCAGGATGCCAATCTGCGCTTCCTGGAAAAGTTTTTGAATGCTCAAGTCATTGCTCGCGGAAACGAAATTATGCTCAGAGGAACGCCGGAAGATGTCGAGTTTGGTGATAAAGTGATAAACGAACTGATCTTTCTGGTCAATCGAAAGGGCAGCATCGCGCCCGAAGATATGGAAAATCTGGCACGTTTTTCTGACTGGCGAAATCATCCCCCTGAGGCTCCAGAACCCGAAAGTTCAATTTATTATACAAAATCCGGATTGATTCGACCCAAGACCCCCGGCCAGGAAGTGTATTGGCAATCTGCGCAAAAGAATGACATTGTGATTGCGATTGGTCCCGCGGGAACCGGTAAAACCTTTTTGGCGGTTGCCATCGCCTTGAGTCATTTGCGCGATAAAATAATTGATCGAATTATTCTTTGTCGCCCTGCTGTTGAAGCAGGGGAAAGTCTGGGCTTTCTGCCTGGTGACCTGCGTGAAAAGGTTGATCCCTATTTGCGTCCTCTCTATGATGCGCTTTTCGATATGATTTCCACAGAAAAACTCAAAAAGTATATGCAGGCTCAGATCATCGAAGTGGTGCCGTTGGCTTATATGCGTGGCCGCACATTGAACAACAGTTTTGTCATTCTCGACGAAGCACAAAATTCCACTTCCGCGCAGATGAAAATGTTTCTCACTCGGCTGGGTCCAAATTCCCGTGCCATTATTACCGGTGATATCACCCAAATTGATCTT
This sequence comes from Calditrichota bacterium, assembly GCA_003818595.1. Classification (GTDB taxonomy): domain Bacteria; phylum Zhuqueibacterota; class Zhuqueibacteria; order Residuimicrobiales; family Krinioviventaceae; genus Fontimicrobium. Next base: position 5,165 of record RPQV01000006.1, on the reverse strand, counting down.
CCGTACAAGAGCGTTTCCGGTCTCATTGAGATTCAATCGATATTAAAACACATTGAGGGAATTGATTTTGTTTATCTTACTGACCTTGATGTGGTTCGCCATCGATTGGTGCGGCAAATTATCAAGGCATATGAAAATTATAATAACAATATTGGAAAGACACCTTCCGAGACCGCTGACAAACCTCAGGGCAATCTTGACGAATGAATATCCGCAGGAGATTAAAAAGCAAAGATGACGCCGAGCGACGCTTGATGGGTGCTGACTCGCGTCAAGCTGTGTCTCTGCGAAAATACTCGACAGTTTTTGCGTTTATTTGTCTCTTGGCGCTCATTATCACCTTTTTGTTCCCCCGCGGCAAATCTTTTGAATTCGCCGATTTGAGAGAAGGCCAGGTTTATATCGGCGAAGAAATCATTGCCCCTTTTACTTTTCCCGTTTTAAAAAGCCATGAAGAATATCAGCAGGACGTACTTGAAGCTAAAGCTGATGTAGTGCCGGTTTTTTCGCGAACGGAATCGATATCTCAAGAACAAATAAATCATTTGGTTCTATTCACAGATCGATTAAAACTCCTGCTTAAATCCAGGGTGACTACTCGAGAAAACCTTAAAGAGCTTTTCAATGAGGCGCGCATTGTCTGTTCGGATGAGGATCTCTTTCTGCTGCTCACTGGTTTTCAATTCGATGACGCCAACAGCATATCGGTAGATATCAAATCGGTTGACGTCAATCAGCGCGTGACGTCCTTTCAGGAAATTGTCAATCACCTGATACCTCAAATACAAAAGCGCTTTGCTGCTGGAATTCTTGATCTGTCGAAATCCGAGTTGTCCTCGAAATCGAGTTTTATTTCCATACGCAAAGAAGGGCAGGAATCGAAAGAATCTTTACAGTTTTATCAGGATCTGCCTGAAGCAAAAAGTATGTTGTTGACAACTTTCCGCAGCTCCGGTGAATTAGACGAGAGAAAAATCAAAATTGCTTATAACATTGCCAATTACGTTCTTGTTCCCAATGTCCTTTATAACCGCGAGGAAACAGAAGCTCGCATAAATGACCGGGTTCAAAATGTTCCGCTGGCGAAAGATCAGGTTCTGGATGGGGAAAGAATTATCGACAGTCATCAACGACTGACACGACAACATATTGAAAAACTGAATTCTTTATCGGTTGCTAAAGCTGAAAAAGGTGAATTTGAAGGTTTTTGGAGCAGCTTGACGCCGAATATCGGGAAATTCCTTCTGGTTCTGTCAATTTTGGCCATATTGGTGATTTATTTGTTCAAGGATCAAGAGGAAATTTTTAATGACCACAAAAAAATGCTGCTCATAGGCTTGAACCTTTTATTTTTAGCGATTATCACCTTTTTTACTCATAGATTTTCCTTGTCTCCCAATATAATACCCATTGCCACGGTTTCCATTATCATCACCATTTTTTTTGATGCGCGTGTCGGCTTATTCGTGACGCTTACAGCATCTCTACTCATCGGCGCAATGCGCGGTAATGAATTCAGCGTCGTTTTCAGCTCTCTTTTCTGCGGTGTGGTTGCCGTGCAGACGGTTAGAAAAGTACGCACACGTAATTGGATCGTTCAATCTGGGGCGTATATTGGAGTGGCCTATGTGGTGGTCATATTGATTTCCAATATGGTCGCCTATGGACCTTTTATGTCAATGCTGAAGAATTGGGGCATCGGCATTTTAAATGGTTTTCTGGCGCCTGGTTTGGCTTATCTGCTGATTATCATTTTAGAATCAGCTTTTGACCTGACCACTGATATGACATTGATCGAGTTATCGGATTTTAATCATCCTTTATTACGACAACTCCACCTTGAGGCGCCTGGAACTTATCATCACAGCTATCTTGTCGGCCTGCTTGCAGACGCAGCGACAGAGGAGCTGGGCGGCAATGGTCTTTTGGCCCGCGTCGGCGCTTATTATCACGACATCGGCAAGCTGGATAAACCGGAATACTTTGTTGAGAATCAAACCCGAGGGCGGAATCCTCAAGAGAATTTGACGCCGACGATGAGCTCCTTGATTCTGGCCAATCATGTGCGTCGCGGCGCCGAGATCGCGCGCGAATATGGATTGCCGCAGGAAATAGAAGCTTTCATCCATCAACATCATGGCACCTCGCTGATGTCATTCTTTTATCAAAAAGCACTCGAATTGAACAATAACGAAAATGTATCACAAAATGAGTTCCGCTACCCTGGACCGCGCCCACAAACGCGTGAAACAGCCATAGTGATGCTGGCCGATGTTGTCGAAGCCTCGTCGCGGACGTTAAAAGACCCCACACCGAGTAAAATTAAAAATCTGGTCGAGCAAATTATTAACGAACGCTTCAAAAGTGGAGAATTGGACGATTCGCCTCTGACGCTGCGTGATTTATCAAAAATCGTCAATATTTTTCATAAAGTATTAATCGGTCGTTTTCACGGTCGAATAGAATATCCGGAAACCAATAATGAAACCCCCAAAAAGCAAAAAATGGCAAATTGATATCGCGGATGCGGTGAACTGCCGCATAATGACGCGCGATAAAGCAACGCAACTCCTCGAACACATTTTCACCGAGCACAATTTCCACACTTCCTGCAAAATGCTCGTGATTCTGACGGATGATGAATCGATGAGGACATTGCATCATCAGTATTTTCAAAAAAACAGCACCACAGATGTCATTTCGTTTAATTTATCTGATCGTGATTCGTCGCTGGAAGGGGAAATTTATATCTGTGTCGACGTGGCCCGACAGAATGCGCAAGAATATGGCGTGTCGATAGAGAATGAGCTTTATCGGTTGGCCGCGCACGGAATTCTCCATTTATTGGATTATGATGACGAAACAGAGGAACAGCGGTTCAAAATGACTCAATGGGAGAATAAAGCGCTTGAATATATCTTTAGAACTTGATATTTTTATATGTAAAGATAAACTCAATTTGGAGGGTCATTTTTGGATTTTCCGATAAACGGTCGTTTATTCCTATTTCTGATCCTCTTGTTGATTTCAGCAACGTTTTCCGGATCAGAAACGGCTTTTTTTTCGATTGATAAGGTACTGCTGAAAAAGCTGAAACAGGAGGCCGGTTCTGCCGCGAAACGGGTCGTCAAGCTGCTCAAACATCAACGCCGTTTCTTAATCACCATCCTGATAGGTAATACTTTCGTAAACGTCACGGCCGCTTCCTTGGCGGCCATGATAGTTTTAGATTTTTGCACCGAGCGGGGCTTATCTCCCCAATTGGCGATCGGTATTAATGTTATTTTGGCCACCTTTTTAATTTTGGTCATCGGTGAAATAGCACCAAAATTCCTGGGTGTAAAAAATCCGGAAAAATTGGCCAAGGCTCTCTCACCATTTTTACTGCTGGTTTACTATATCCTATTGCCTTTAAGTTTTTTCTTCGATAAGCTGTTGGCTTTTCTAACCAAAGTATTTCATTTTAAGGAACATGATAAAGAACGTCTGCTCGATGTTGAGGAATTTCATACTTTACTCGAAATCGGTGAGGAACAGGGTGCATTGGAAGAGGACGAAAAAGAGATGCTCCATTCCATTTTTGAGTTCGGCGATACCAGCGTTCGAGAGATCATGATTCCACGAACAGATGTGGTCTGCATTCCTGATGACATTACGTTTTCCGAGCTGATTCACGTCATTAAAACCAAAAGACACACCCGAATTCCGGTGTATTCTGAAACAATCGATTCGATACAGGGGATTTTAAATGCCAAGGATTTGTTGCCGCTGATGTCCCAATCAACAGAGTCCATTAAAATCCTCGATCTCGTTCGACCTCCGATTTATGTTCCGGAGAGCAAGAAAATTGACGATCTTCTGCGTTTGTTTCAAAAGCAAAGTCAGCACATGGCCATTGTGGTCGATGAGTATGGAGGTACATCAGGTATCGTGACCCTTGAGGACATTATTGAAGAGATCGTCGGAGAAATCCATGACGAATATGATAACGAACCTTCTCTTTTTCGTAAACTCGATGACAAGACCTATTTGGTCAGCGCCAAAATCGACATTGCCTCATTGAATGATCACTTGGAAATGCAGGTTCCTGAATCGGATGAATACGATACGCTTGGCGGTTTTATTCTGGAACAAATCGGCGCTTTACCTCATGAAAAGGAATCCATTCGTTACGAAAATTATCTTTTCACAATGGATAAAGTCGAAAAAAACCGCATTGTTTTGGTAAAAGTATCCTTTGAACCCGAAGTGGTGCCAAGTGCCGGCGCATAAGTTATTGAACAAATCGGCCTGTAGGAAATTTGACTTGATTCTATTATCGACACTTTATATCTTCAATGAAAAATAATTTAATCGCTAGGAGAGTTCGGATGTTGAAACTTGGATTTAATTGGCGGGATATCCTTCGCGCACCACGTCTTGCTCTTAGTCTGCAGAGAATGTGGATTCAGCTGGTTGGATTGACATTTGGTCTTTTATTTTATCTGCTCCTGACATACTTGGGAATGATGGCTGCCGGGTATTCCTTGAAGACAGCCTGGATGCAGAACGGACTGCTGCCCTGTTTCTTCGCCATTGGCGATCAATTCCCGTGGTATTCATGGTTATTGACAGGTATCGGAAGTTTGATTTTGGTATTTTCGCTGATGATTACCAATACAGCCGTTTCGCGCGCAATTTACATGACCTCGAAAGGCAACTCTTTTTATTCATGGAAAGAGGCATTTGCTTTTGCATTCCGCAAGATTGCCTCAATTCTTTTGACACCGATTTCCCTCATCGTTTTAATCGGATTTATGGTGCTGGGCGCGCTGATTATCGGCCTGCTGGCTAAAATTCCTTTCATCGGTGCTCTGGGTTTCAGCTTATTCACGGTTTTCTGGATATTGGGAGCACTGATATTAGTCTTCTTCGTCTTGGCGACTATAGTGGCAACTCTTTTGGTCCCCAGCGTTTTAGCGACGACTGATGAAGATGCTTTCGAGGCGATTTTTCAGTCTTTTTCTATTGTTTGGAGTCACCCGTGGCGATTCATTTTTTATGAGGGGCTGACCTTAATTCTTTCGTTATTAGCCTTGGGCGGAATGGCCTTTTTTATGAAGCAGGCTTTATTCATCGTGAATTATCTGTTTGCTGCTTTTATCGGCGGTGATTTTGTAAATCTT